>JBOFLO010000001.1:0-6586 GCA_051657905.1 Candidatus Altimarinota bacterium
CTGATCAAATGTTGGAGAATACCAATTCCATGATGGACACAGCGGTGGAAACTTCCAGTGCGGCGATTGAAGAAGCGAATGCGCAATTGGATGCTATGAGTAAGGAAGCTCAGGATGCGATGATTAAAGCTAATAATGAAATGGAAGAAGCTATTAAGCAGGCTGATGAAGTGATGAAAAAAGCCAGCGAAGAAGTTCAGACAACTCCTGCACCTGCGGGAAGTTCAGAAGACCAGCAATAAGATAAGAAATTCGGCTGGCATGATTTTTGTTAAGGAAATTGGAAAAACCTTAAGAACCAGGGCGACTAAAAAGTCCTGGTTTTTTTATTCTCTCTACTCTGACAACTCAAACCCAGAGGGGAATTTTCTCTTTCTGGAAAAGGGTACTTTTTATTTTCCAGAAAGAGAAAATTCCCCTCTGGGTTTGGTGTACGTGTTAGAGTAGAGATAGAAAATTGAGTGATTTGGGGTGGGGAGAGGAGGTTTTGTTTTTGGATTGGTTTGTGGCAGAATTGGATTTGTGATTTTTAAATATAATTTTTTATTTTTATATGGTGAAAGTTGTTGTTGAGACTAAGAAGAATGTTTCGGTGGAGGCGGCGGAGCAGAAGCCGAAGAAGAGGGTGCGGGAACAGGTGGGGGCGGTGGCTGGAGGATTTTTGGATTTTATTAGAGAGCAGGGAGTGGTGGGTTTGGCGGTGGGGTTTGTGTTGGGAGGATCGGTGGCGAAAGTGGTGGATTCGTTGGTGAAGGATTTAATTAATCCTTTGTTGGGGTTGGTGCTGGGGGCCGCCGGTGATCTTAAGAACGCCAGTTTGTGGGTGGGAGCTTCGGAAATTCGTTGGGGGAATTTTGTGAGTGTGTTAATTGATTTTGCTGTGATTGCGATCGTGGTGTTTGTGGTGGTGAAGATTTTGGGGATTAATAGATTGGATAAGAAAAAAGAGGCGGCGAAATAGTGTAATATAAAAATCATTAAAAAATGATAAATAGAAAGTAAAGATTTGCTTAAATATAACCCTGCTGATGTAATTTGTGCGGTTTATTTAATAAATTTTTATGAAAAAACTTTTAATTGTATTGGGATTATTATCCTGTTCTGTTTTTGCAGTGCCTGTATTTGCGACTTCCGGAGCTTGTTCTTCTCATCAAGGGGTGGATTGTTCAGCTGGACCGGATAGTGATGGTAGTGTGATTTGTGTTGATGGGTGGCTAAATAGTAGTGTGAGTTATTCTTCTATAGCCAAATGTAAAGGAACGAATCTGCCAAGTGTGGTTATGCCTGAAATCCCAGAAGTAATGGTGAATGATGAGGGTACTTATTCTGAAAATGAATTTATTGATGTAAGTTCTGGCACTAAGTACAACTTGGCGATAATTTCTTTAAAAGAAGCGGGTATTATTTCTGGTTATGAAGACGGATCTTTCAAACCAGCTAATAAAATAAATAGAGCGGAATTCGTGAAAATATTAATTGCTGCTAAATTTGGAGAGCCTGGAGAAGATCAGAATAATAATTGTTTTTCTGATGTGAAAACTGGGCAATGGTATACGAAATATGTTTGTAAGGCGAAAGCTGAAGGAATAGTGGGAGGTTATAGTGATGGGACGTTTAGAGCCGAGCAGAAAATTAATTATGCTGAGGCTTTGAAATTAATTCTAGAGGCAAATGGGAAAGTTGATGTAGCGACGGAGGGAGAGTTTTGGTACGACAAATATGTAGATTCAGCAAAAATAAACGCTATTTACATAAATGAAATTTCTGTTGATCAAGAAATTAATCGTGGAGAGATGGCTGAATTAATGTTTAGAGTGAGAAATTAATTCTGCTCAATAATCAAAATCTGGCTGGGCTTGTTGATTTTGATTTCCAAATTTTCGCTATTGAGTTCTTCTAAGCCGAGTGCGTCGCGGCGAGTTAATTTATAGCCGGCGACTTCAATTTCTCCTTCTATTAAGAAAATGTAGAGGGAGTTTTTGGGAGTTGGTTTGGTGGAATTCAATTTGTATTGAACTGTTTGATCAGCGGGGAAATCGCCGAGGCTGAACCAGCAGGTTTGGTGGATTAATAGAGTTGGGGCGACGGTTTCGGCTTCTTCGCCGGAAGGGGAGACGACAGTTTGGAAACGGTTTTGGCGGTCGGCGGGGTTGAAGGTGATTTGATCGTAGCGTGGGGGAAGATTGTTGGCGCGGGGGTGAATCCAGATTTGTAATAAATATAGTGGGTCGGTGGCGGAGGCGTTGTATTCGCTGTGAAAAATTCCTGAGCCAGCCGACATGATTTGTAAATCGCCAGTATTTATTATGCCATCTGTACCGGTACTGTCTTTGTGTTTAACAGCGCCTTGCAATGGGATGGTAACTATTTCCATGTCGCGATGAAAATGCTCAGGGAACCCTTCCCCATTCATTATTAAGTCATCATTAAGAACTCGGAGTTCGCCAAAGTTGTGGCGAGTGGCGTCAAAAAAATCGCCAAAGCTGAAACTATGTCTGCTAACCAGCCAGCCGGCTGAGGTAAGTCCGCGCTCTGCTGAACGATGAATGGTGATTTTCATAATGGTAATATTGTTTAGTATCCTCGATTATAACAAATGATAGCCGGCCGGTAAATTTTCTTTAATGAAATGACTGTGCTAAATTAAAGATATTATTCCTTATTAAAATTTTATGAGTGAAAAAAACGCAAATATTGCTTGGATTGTGGTGGGAGTTTTAGTTGGTGTGGCGGCGGGATATTTTTTGACGGCACGCATGGCTCAGGCGCCCGCGAGTGATGTGGTGATTTCTGAAAATATTGAAAAAGAAGCTCCAGCGTCAGAGCAAATTGTGATTGAAGATGGCGATACTGTGGATATTTCCGATGATATGATTGATACGGTGGGAGGCTTGGATCCACGTCCAATTGTAACTTTACAGGGAAAAACTATTTGTCTTCCACATAAAGACACTAGTGGTCCCGTGACTATGGAATGTGCGATGGGATTGCAGGCGGTGAGCGGAGATAATTATGTTTTGGATTTGGCAGATAGATCTCCGGAAGGTCCGGAAGATTTGTTTAGTGTGGAAGGTGAAATTCAGGTTACAGGTTATTTCACGCCGATTGAATTGTTGAGTACAGATATGTGGCAGAAATATGATGTGGTGGGAATTTTTAGTGTGACTGAAGTGAAGGAAGTTTAGAAAATTTTTGAAAATTGAAAGAGCGTCGGTTTCGAACTGGCGCTCTTTTTTATGCCGCACTAGTCGGAATATCAATATCAATTTGCTGATACTGATCGGTGATAGAAAGATGAACTCCCTGGATTAATCCGGGGAATTTGTTTTGGAGCATGTAGAGATTGCCGCGCATTAGGCGGTAGATTTGGCCGATTACTTCGGGGTTGGAGCTGCCGCTGGAGATGATGTGGGGGAGGTCGGGGGAGAGGTTTTCGGAGGTGATTTCCCAGTCGTTGCGAGGGTCGATGGAGGGGGCGTCGGGGGCGCTGGTGTCGCGGGTGTAGAATTTTTTGTTGGCTTTGCGGAAGAAAATTTTTAAGGCGGCGCGGATGGCGCTGAGTTTTTGCGGGTCGTTGGTGTTGAGGTCGATTTTAATTGTTACGGTGTGCCAGGCTAAACCCCATTCGATACTTGGACGATTTACTAAATTGCTCCAGCCCAGAACGGGGAAAGGAAGTCGATTGATGGAGCCGCGGTAAATAAAATAATGGTAGAGATGTACTCCTAAGCGGAAAAAGGCCATTAGTAAAATTAAGAGGGCGGCAAATAAAACGAAATAATCCCAGTCGATGGTAAAGGCCGTGACCAAAATTATTACGGAAAAAAGAATAAATACTGCGCTGATTTCGCCGTTTGGCAGAAGAATTTCGCGGAAAACTATGTAGCGGTCGGGGTCGAGCTTTGAGTGGAATTGAGTGCTACCTTTGGGGTTTCTTCGAGCCGGGGGCTTTTGTTTTGGAAAAGCTTTTTTGAATAATTTTTTGAGTTGAGGGTCGTTTTGCGACATTGCGGGAGCGGATTATTGATTGGGATTGCTGACTCTGCCTAGGAATAAAATATTACCATTTTCTTTTTGCTGAATAATGAAAAGGAAAGGGTGGTCGGCGCGGAAGGTTGGGATTACTGGGGCGTTTGGATTGTAGGCGGATCCGGCTCGCTGAATTATGGCTGTGGCGGCTGCGGCTTCTGTTCCTTCTTCATTTACTTCCACGAAGGCTTTGTGAATTACGGCGCCGATAAATAAATCTTTGAAGCCGGTCATTCCGCTGAAATCAGCTTCTGGAGTAAAGGCTTCCGGCATGCCGAGGGCAATTAAATCTTCGGCTAATTGATAGCTGGTTTCCAATTTGAATTTTGGTAAATAAAGGAAAACACGTTTCATTTGCAGATTATTTTTCCAATTGGACAGTTGGTCGAGGGTGAGATTTTTTTCTAAAGCGGCGAGATCATTGGTTTGATCGGCGTTTTTTGGCAGAATTATTAACATGGAAAGTTGCTCACCGGAATAAGGTAATTCGATGATTTGCAGATCATCACTTTCGGCATAATTGAAAAGTGCTTCTTCGTCAGTGCGGCGCATCATTTTTACTGTGGTGGAATTATCTGAGCTGATTTGGAAAGTGGCGTCGGAGGTTTGTTCTGCATCAAATTGTTTTAGCCAATCGCCTTTGAAATAAACGGCATTGGTGAGAATTAAGCGAGTCATGGAGTCGATGGCGCCTTCGGGAATGAGGTTTTTGATTTTGTCATTGGTTTGTTTTTCCACCCAATTATTAATGGTGACGCGTGATGGTTCGGCTTGATTAATAAAATCTAAATTAGTGATTTGTCCCTGATAATATTTTTGGGTATTTTCCAAATATTCCTGGGCGAAGGGATAAGTTTTTTCGGCCCATAAAGCGTTGGCAGTGCTGAGTTGGAAAGATTGATTGGGTTGATTGATTTGGCTGTTTAAAGCGGCGGAACCTTGTTGTAAAGTTTCAATGTTTTCGGGGAAGTGGAAAGTTTTTTGAATTTCTGCGGCCGTGTTTTCGCGAGCACCTTCGTAGCTCATGGCGACGGCGGTGGAAATGCTGTAGGGCGAGAAGAAAATATTTTCGTTGTTGGAATTGTAGCGTTGATAAAGGTCGAGTGCGAATTGATTATTGGCTTGAATTACTGATTTGGCGGCGTCTGTGGTGGGTTGGATTTCCATGATTGGCGGATTTTTTGTAGGGATAATTTGAGGGGAATTGCAGGCGCTAAAAATAATACTGCTGAAAATTAGTGAAGATAAGAAGAATTTATTTTTAGGCATTTTTTTAAAATTAACGACGGGCGTTTTGAACTATATCGGCGATATTTTCTACGAAAGGTTTGATGATTTCGATGGTGGCGAGTTGGGAGAGTATGAAAATTACTATGGCTACCAATAAAGTTGCGCCTAGTACAGTGCCGAGGCCGGTTAGTAATCCACCAAAGAATTTATTGCGAAAGGAATTGGCGAGACGTAATTCGCGGCGAAGTAGATATAATTCGCGGATTAAAGGGTCGGGGGTTGGCGTTGCGGGGATTTTTGTAGTTGTCAGGCGCTTTGCCATAGTTTTGGTTTTTAAAGCGATTTTAGTATAAACTCTTTATGTGTAATGCCAATAAGAATTTATGAAAAAAAGTACTCAGGAATTGCGGAAAATAGTGATAATTGGTGCCGGGTTTGGTGGTTTGAACACTTATTTGCGGCTGAAAAAATTATTTCGCAATCAGCGTGTGCAAATTACATTAATTAATAAAACTAATTATTTTTTATTCAGTCCATTGCTGCATGAAGTGGCGACGGGCGGTTTGGGTCATCATAATGTGGTTGAGGCGGTGCGCGAATTAATCGCTATGCCGGAGGATTTTCAGCAATGTGAAGTGAAGGAAATTGATTTGTCGGGAAAAATTGTGAAAGCTAAGTCGACTGAAGGGGCGTTGGATTTTGAATATGATTATTTGGTTTTGGCCAGTGGGGCAGAGACGAATTTTTATGGAATTCCCGGGGCGCAGGAACATTCTTTGGTTTTGAAAGATTTGCGGGATGCGATTTTAATTCGGAATCAATTGATTAGTGTGTTTGAGAAGGCGGTGCATGTGAAGGGGGCGGCGGCACGCCGCCGGGCAATGAGTTTTGCCGTGGTTGGAGGTGGAGCGACGGGGGTTGAAATGGCTGCGGAAATGGCGGATTTGTTTGATGAAATGGTTAATAAATATTATTTGGGGCAAATTAAAAAAGAAGAAATTAGTTTTAATTTGATAAATAGAACGGGCGCGATTTTAACTATGTTTGAGCCAAAATTGAGTGGAAGAGCAACGGAGGTTTTGCAGAAACGTGGTGTGAAAGTTTTGAATAATAGCGTGGTGGTGAAAGTGGATGAAGAGGGATTGTATTTGGAAGATGGAAAATTAATTAAAGCGACCAATATTATTTGGGCAGCGGGAGTGAAGCCTTTGATTCCTGAAATAAAAGGGAAGGTGGAAGTGGATGTGGTGGGGCGGATTAAAGTGAATGCTAGTTTACAGATGCAGGGGCATAAAGAAGTTTTTGTGTTGGGAGATGCAGCTAGTTT
>JBOFLO010000002.1:0-17730 GCA_051657905.1 Candidatus Altimarinota bacterium
CCATCGCTACGACGATAAGCAGTTACATAAACAGTGTGTTCGCCAGGTTCTAAATCAGCTGGCGCAGATAGACGGAAATCTTCATCAAGTGAATCCGCAATCAAGGCCGAACTAACTATATCCGACTGCCAATTAGCAACAACTTTACTCGGCTCTTTAATATTCCCCGCCAACACCGGACGTAAATTCCCCGCATCAATTTCAATTTTCAATTCTCCCAATAATGCTTCAACAGGGATTGGTTTATTTCCCAAAGTATTAACATCTGGATTCAAAACTTTCAGCGAACTATCAACTTCAAACTCCACTTCTTCAGAATAAAGTTCCTGCTCATTATGAGCCATTGCTAAATATCTATTATCAATCAAAGATTTCTCAGAATCGAGCAAGAAAATACTATTTCCAGCAGTCGGAGTAGTTCCTAACAATTGAATTCTATTAATAAATTTAGCCTCTTCCGCATTCTCTGAATCCAAAGTATTACTCAAATGCTTACTCAAAATATTTTGAACACTTTGTGTAAATCTCTGATCATAAATTTCTGCCTTTTGAGCTACATTTAAACTTTCATCACTTTCAATTTCAGCAATAATTTTTGCCGAAATATCCTCAAAATCCTTGCTATCAAAAATATAAATTTCCACCTCCCCTTGGGAAGTATTTACACCTTTCACTAAAGGCGTTTCATCTCCTGTCAGCATCTGCTCTTCTGGAGTTGTAATAATCAACAAATCATCCCCAGCTTCCCCATTCGACTCACGAGGATCAGTTCCCAAGGTTAATTCTTCATAAGCATCCGAAAATCCATCGCCATCAGTATCGGTTTCAGTCGGATCAGTTTGAGCAAGACATTCCAATTGATCAGAAAGCCCATCACCATCAGCATCACTACTCTGATTAATAGAAATACCAAAGGCACTACTGAAATCGGCATAATTACAGGTCAAACCAATTTGACGTTGAGCACGACTAGCTTCACGTCCATATACCCCCGCTCCAGCATCAGCTTCATTGTCATCAGTTACAAAAATAACTTCTTCCTCACTTAATCCTTCAATACTCTGATCAGGAATTAATGGAAAACTATCAGAAATTGTAGGCTCTTGGAAAGAAGGCACTGTTTGAACCGGTCTATCTTGGGTAGGAATTGGTTGTTCAACTGGAGATGTTACCGTACCCGGGATTTCTGGTTGAGGTTCAGGATTGGTTTGATCAGGAATTGTTGTATCTATCGGTTGAGTTGGAGTCTCAGGAGTTTCAGTTGGTTCTTCATTATCTGGAACCGTAGGCTCCGGCGAATTGGAAATACAGCTTGTTGTAGTACAATTTGTACCATTCCCAGTTTCACCACCAGAACTTGAAGGTTTCCCAAAGCTTCCACCCGAACCGCCACCACCACCGCCACCAGCTGGAGCCGGAGATTGAATGGTGAACGTATTTATATTTAAAACATTTCCTACATTTGTAGAAGCATCCGTAACAGTAATTGTACAATTATAAACTCCCGGAGCTAAAGCATTAAATGTAATAGTATTATTTCCTGAAACAGCTACCGTGGTCGCCGAAGTACATCCTCCACCATAAGTAATACTTCCACCTTCAGAGGAGTTAAAAGTATAAGATGGAGTTGTATTAGTGCTTGGAGTTGGAATCGGTGTAACCTCTGCAGCAACTGGCGGAGTAACATCCGCAACATCGTCATCATTTACCGCCACCTCAACAATCACATCAACCATCGCATCCCAATTATTATCAGAAAGCGCATCATCAACAGAAATTACCACATCCACCACTTCATCAACAAAATTCGCATCATCCGGACCAGTCACATCCACAGTTTGAGCTATATTCCAATCAAGAGTCGTAAAAGTTAAGGTTGCTACTGAAACTGCCGCAGCCAATGGATTATTAGAAATTACATTTAAAACCACGTCACTGCTCGGTGCCACACTCAATTCCACATCAAAACTGTCATCCGCTCCATTTTCAAATATTTCAGTATCTCCCCCACTTTCCGTAATTACTACATCATAAGAAATCGGAGCTACTTCGCCATCAAAAGCCATCACTCTACCCGCTCCAAAATCTGAAACATATAAAATTTCATTTGTTTCATTAAAGTAAGTAGCTTGTGGCCAATAAAAGTTGGCATCTCCCAAATCATCTATATTCGAAACAAAATCTTCCTGTCCGACTACATTAATGGCATTTTCTCCATCAGTAATAGTCGCCGTATCAAACAGGAGTATACGATAGTTATTCGCATCAGCTACAAACAATCTATCATTAGTATTGTCAAAAAACGCATCCGTCGGAAAATCCATATTAGATTGCGTAACATCAGAATCAAATGAAACGAAATCTGTTTGCCCCAAAACATTCACCGCATTTTCTCCATTAGTAATAGCAGCTACATCAAATACCATCACCCTACTATTATATACATCAACCACAAACAATCTTTCATTCGCTTCATCATAAGCAAGCCCCCAAGGCTCCTCAAACTGATTTTGAGTAGTGCCAGTATCCGTAGTAGAAAAATCAGGCTGACCTAAAACATTAATAGCATTTTCATTATTAGTTACACCGTCTGACAAATCAAAAACCACCACTCTGTAATTCCCTCTATCACTTACAAAAAGTCTTTCATTGGTTTCATCATAAGCAAGCCCCCAAACATAACATAAAGATGCTTGCGTAGTATCACAATCAGCCGAAACAAAATCCACCTGCCCCAAAACATTTACGGCATTTTCCCCATTTGTAATAGCCGCAACATCGTAAACCACCACACGCCCACTTCCCTCTTCCGCTACAAATAATCTCTGCCCGGCTTCTTCATAAAGCACATCGGTTGGTGCATATAATCCCGCTTGAGTGGTAGCCCGCGCTCCACTGAAAAAATCCGGCTGGCCCAAAACGAAATCCGGAATATGATCGGTAAAAGTATCATCTACATTTAAATTATAAACCAACACTCTATTGTTAAGACTATCCGCCACAAACAATCGATGATTTATAGAATCCACATCCACACCCAAAGGATCAGCCATACCCAATCTATTTGGTCCATTATTTTGACCGCCTTTTGTATAAACCGGATTTAAACTTCCATCATACTGACCAATCACATCAATCGCATTTTCATTGTTAGTAATGGCAGCAATATCAAACACCATTACACGACTATTATCTCTATCCCCAACATATAAATCATTATTTGTACTGTCATAGGTAAGACCGCCAACCCAACGAAATCCTGACTGTGAAAGATTGTCAGTTCCAGTAGTGAGAAGAGTCTGTCCTAAAACATTCACTGCGTTTTCACCATTCGCAATAGCCGTCAGATCAAATATCATCACACGATTATTATTGGAATCCGAAACAAATAATCTACTTGTACCACTATGGAAAAATACATTTTCCGGAACACTAAATCGAGCTGCAGTAGTACCGGAAGTTGAAGTAGTAAAAAGTGTCTGTCCTATTACATTCACAGCATTCTCCCCATCGGTAGTAACCGTCAAATCAAAAATCGTCACGCGACTATTTGAATTCTCCACTACAAACAATCTTGAACTGCCAGAGTCATAAAATAATCCTGCAGGACGAGCCATTCCCGCCTGAGTGGTAGCTTGAGTTGCCGTAGTAAAAAGCGTTTGCCCTAAAACATTCACGGCATTCTCTCCATTGGTAATAGCAGCAACATCAAAAATCATTACACGATTATTAAACTGATCAGCCACATACAAGCGACTGGTACCACTATCATAATGCAATCCGGCAGGTTGATTTAAACCTGCCTGAGTTGTTGCAGAAGCAAAAGTGTCAAAGTCCGGCTGACCCAAAACATTAATCGGATTCTCTCCATTGGTAATAGTCGCCACATCAAATACCGTTACACGATGAGTCCCCTGCTGAGACACAAACAATCTATTTCCAGCACTATCTAAAGCCATTCCAGACAAACCATCCAATCTAGACTGATTGGAAGGAATGCCCCCAGATATAAAATCAGTCTGCCCTAAAACAAAATCCGGAATTTTATCCGGAAAAGTGTTATCAATATTTAAATTGTATACTAAAATTCTATTCCCATCCCCCAAATAAAAGCGATGCCCCACAGTATCCATTAATACATGTGGTGGCTGTCCAGCAAAACGCGTATCAATACCCAAAATATTCTCCCCATCATTCCTGCTCCCCTTAGTATAAACCGGCTGAGGATCAACACTCAACGCATCATCATACTGCCCAATTAAATCATAGGCACTCATCCCATCAGTAATCTCCCCCTGCGTAATGGGTATATTTAAGAGAGTACAAAGCAGTGTGACAAACAATGTCCTAGCTATATTTATTTTATTTTTCTTATTCATTTTATATTTGAAATACCTCATATAGATAACCACAAACTTGCCATCGCAGCAATGCATTTCAGAACAATAAAACACCACAAAATTAGACAGTATTTTACTTTCTTATTTTTCCTGTGAATTCCTCATTCGCATTCAATATAAAACAACAAATTGACTCCCAAACCAATTTATTAAAAAATGCCATCTTTGACTTTATAAAACAGGTTTTATTATAAACTATGTAGCGCAAAACATGTGCAAAACTTTTCAACCCAAAGTTAGCTAATTCGTAGATTTCTACTTTAGAAAGATTCAAAAAAAGAATATTATACCAATGCACTAATTTCTGAAAACTTAGTTTTTCATAAAAACCCACATGCAGAAAAAAGGAAACTTATTCAAACTTATCAAGTCACTCAGTAAGAGTGAAAAAAGATACATAAAAATTTCTGTCAAATCCACCCGCGAAGACAACAATTATTTAGAATTATTCGACTTTATTGACAAGCAAGCAACTTACGATGAAAAAGCTATCAAAGATCATTTTCACAACAAAACCTTCGTAAAGCAATTACACGTCACAAAAATATATTTAACCCAATTAATTCTAAAATCTCTCCAAAGTTTCTACTCCAAATCCTCCCCTGAAATCATTCTCCAAAATCAACTTCAGGAAATCTCCATCCTTTTCCAAAAGGAATTATTAGAATTAGCCGAAAACCAGATAGAGAAAGCTATAACCAAGGCTACAGAGTTGGAAAACTTCTATTTATTACTACTCGCCCTCGAATATAAACGTCAATTATTGATTCAAAAATTTGGCGCTACAGAAGCCAAAAAACAGCTTATCGAAATTATCGACCGTCAAAACAGCTGTTTAAAGGAGCTTTTCAATTTAAATGAGTATTATGGTCTCACTGCGAATTTTTTCGACTATTTTCAAACCACAAACAACTTTAACCCTACCATCTACTCCACCCTCGACCGTCATCCCCTCTTCCAATCTCCCGACCAAGCTACCTCCACTCAAGCCAAAGCTTTATTCTACCAACTACAATTCTCCTATCAAATTTACAAAAACCGCGACTTCGAAAAAGCCCATCAGGCTCTAGAAAATTTGGTCAGGCTATTGGAAAGACAACCAAACATCATTCAATCCAACCCCCAAATCTACCTCAAACCCCTTAACGACCAAATCAGCCTTTTAATAAATACCAAAAACTTCGCCCCCATCCCGGAATTACTAAAAAAAGTCCGCCAAGCCCCCGAAAAATTCAAATTTTCCGCTAAGAACAAGACAATTGTCGCCTCAGTTTTCCAAACTTATTCGCTCGAATTAGACCTCTATTTGGAAATCAAAGATTACAATCGTGCCGAACGTTTAATTGAAGAGATTGAACAACAATTGGATTTCTATCATTCTCCGCTAGTTAAACAGCTTAAAATCCAATTCTTCTATCAATTTTCCCTCATCCATTTCCTCGCTCACAATTATATTCAAAGCGAAAAATATTTAAAAACCCTCTATCAAAATGTCCCGGAAGCCTTTTCCAAAAACGCTTCTATCGACGCCCCACATCCCGTCGAAGAAAAATATTTTCAAGCCAAATTCCTGGAATTATTCCTACATTTAAAACAACAAAAAGTCCCACTTTGCCGAAAAATCTCCGAACAATTAAGCCGCGAAATCCGCAGCAAACGCCGCTTAAAAACTGAAGAAAAAGCCCTTCTAGAATTTTTCCAACGCCTCGGCAAACGCTCCTCCCTCACTAACTTAAAAAACAATTTAATCGAACAACTTCAAACCCTCGAATCCTCCGAAAACCTCACCGAAATAATTTGGCTTCTGCAAAGTATTCCCGACGAAATTTAAAATAGAGTATAATTAAACCGACCCTTCACCCCCAACCTTATGAAACCAGATCAAGACGAATTAAAGAAAAAACTGACTATCGAAGAATACAATGTCACTCAACAATGCGGCACTGAAGCCCCATTCAGCGGCAAATACTGGAATCATCATGAAGACGGAAATTATAATTGCGTGGTTTGCGGACATCAACTTTTCGACTCTCAAACCAAATTCGAATCCGGCAGCGGCTGGCCAAGTTTCGACCGTCCCGCCGATTCAAAAAACATCCGCTTTTTGGAAGACAATCAATACGGCATGCGCCGCACCGAAGTACGCTGCGCCAACTGCGACGCCCACTTAGGACATTTATTCCCTGACGGCCCAACCGAAACCGGCGACCGCTTCTGCATCAATTCCGCCGCCCTAAAATTCCAAAAGCGCCCACCAGAAAACAATAAATCTAGCTAACATTATCCTGTGCCGCCAAATAAAAACCTCTCAATTCAACACCCGATTTTTGCAACGCAAAAGGCTTAAACCACGCACTTTGCGCTTCATTAAAAACCACCGATTCATGCACATATAAAGTGTCACGATCTTCAATATCTTCAGAAATTTTGGAAGCCACATTCACAGCATTACCAGCCAAATCAAATCCCCCGTCTTCTAAAGGAAAAATCAGCACTTCTCCGCTAGCCAAACCAATACTAACTACATCCTTTGTGCTGCGCAAAGTTTGGTAAATTTCTTTAGCAAAAGCAATCGCTTCATTGGCATCAGCACTAGCGAAAATACCCAATTCTCCATTCGATTTAATCAAATCAACTTTTTTATAAGCCGCACAAATCTCACCAAACATCGTATTCACCACAACCCAATCAGTTAATTGCTCCAACAACATTTCGCGCTCCGGATGATAAACCTTCACCATAATCACCACCTGCCTACTAAAATATTTATCTAAAACCTTTTCCCCTGGCGCATTCAAATCAATATCAGGGTTTTCAATCAAATCAAAAAAATCGCGTGAAAAAGGAATCGGATAATTTATGTCTTTAGAAAAATTCACCTCTTTACTAAAATCCAGCTCCTGATAATTAACTCTATAAACTGCTTCCTTAATTGACAAATCCTTTCTTTCCTCCAAATATTTCCCCCACCATTCCGGCAAAGCTTTCCGCACCACCTCCGTAATTAAAATTTCCCCTCCGGATGTATGCTCCTCAGCAATTTCTTCCACCAACAAAGCATCCTCACCAAAAAACCCTTTTCCAATTTCAAAATATTCTCCAAAATGAATGGTCATACCCACTCGCAAAGCCCCTTGCTCATTAATTTTTTTCTGCGCCTCTATCATTTCTTTCAATAATTCTTCCGCCGCAACTTCCTGTCCATAAAACATTTGCGTATTATCCGCCGCCCAAATCCCCACACCTCGCCCACCAATAGTCACTCCGGCCGAATAAATAATTTCCTTCGGATCACTGACAATTTTCATCACTTCCAGCAAACCTTTTTCCTGAGAAATTTTACTCAAACCTGAAGAATCTGAACTCACCAAAAACCCCCTTCTTCTATAAGGCTCAAGCACCGTTCTATGGCTTACCTCCGAGCGATCTGAGCTAACCCAATTTTTAATAATTTCCGCCGGTATCGGCCCCGCAATATCCTGTTTTAAATCGGCCAATGAAGCGATGATTTTTTCTTTTGGATTCATAAATATTTTCAATTAATTTTCCGACGATTTCAGTAAATTCACCTTCCCACAATCCCCGCCATTCTAAAACTATCTTCTTGATCTGCAAGCCTTTCCCCTTCATTCCAGGTTTACCAAAAGCCAAAAAAATGTTAAAATTTATAGATTTAATTTAATTGGATGAATTGGATTGTTTTTACATTAATGGCGGCGGGTTTTCAGTCTTTTACCTATTTATTTTCCAAATACGTACTGGCCAATGAAAATCATGATTACTATTTAGCCGCTTTCAGCTGGGCAATTTTGGCTTCCATTGCTTTTCCATTAATTGGCTTCCAAACTCATTCCATCACTTTCGATCCTTTCTTGATTTGCGCCGGAATTTTAATCGGGATTCTATACAGTTTAAGTTTTTTCACCGAATTCAAAGGCCTACGCAGCACTGATGTTTCCAAATATGTTCCCCTTCAATCCCTCAGCCCGCTTTTCGTACTTATTTATGCCACAATTTTCTTTAAAGAAATTCTCCATCCACAAAATTACCTCGGTATTATTTTAATTATCATCGGCGTCTCAATCACCTCTTTCCGTCATCGTCGCGGCAAAAAACGTGGCTTTGAACTGGATGGCAAAATGCTCATTCCCATTCTGGCCGCTCTACTTTTCGCTGTAAAAAACATCATCACCAAATACGTTTCTTTCTCTGCCCCAATCTTTTCCATCATGGTTTGGATTGGTTTAGGAACAGCTCTTTGCGCCCTTTTCCTCATACTTTTCCATAGACCAAAATTACGAACCTCTCTACAAAGAAACGGCTTCGTCCATTTCTTTTGGGTAGCTTTATTCGCCGTACTCGGCTCCGTCACTTTCACCATAGCCATCAACTCCGGCCCTGTTTCCCTGGTAACTTTCCTAGACAAAATCCAAATCGTTTTCCTCTTTGCCATAGCGATGATTCTTGATTGGCTCAAACCAAAATTCCTGCGTGAAAAATTCTCCCGCAAAATCTTTTTCCAAAAATTAATTTGCGTATTTTTCGTCTTAATCGGCAGTTTCCTACTCAGTTTATAAAACATTAGGAAGAAGGAGGCGGGCTTGTTGGCCACTACCTCCTCTTTGATTTTCCTAAGAAAGAATCAAGTCAGCGCTTCATGCAGCTCCAGAGGGATTTCGAAGGATGGCATTTCTGCCTTCCAAATCACCCTCTCGGCCGGCTTCAAGAAACTTCGGAAAAAGTCTCTCACCAGCTCAGGAATCAGCGGATCATCCACAGATACATCGATCAGCCCTTGCCCCCGCAATAGATCAAAATGCCTCTGCTCCAGATTCACCATAGCCGGCGTCAACGCCCTAGACAACTTCTCCAGCTGACGCACCGCCTCCACAGAAACGGTGCAAATCTGCTGAAGCTTTTCCCTCATTTGCTCCAGCTCAGTCGACTTCAGCACCAACGGCATGTCAAGATGTTGCCCGTAGTAGCGCGCCCACTCCACCATCTCCTGCGAGATAGCAAAGCCCGTCCCCTCATGCGTCTCCACCACTCCTAGCATATGCATCAAGTAACAGTCGGGCGCCTGAAGCATCCCCAAGTTGCTCAATCGGCCCGCTTCCACCAACAGCTTGTAGCGATCCCGATCTCGCTCTTGAATGATCTTCATCCGATGGACTAGATTGTTAAGCTTTTTTACAGAATCCTGCTCGTTCACTTGCCCTTCTTTCTCTAGGAACTCACTTTGAGAAAAACCAATCACCATGACTAGTTTTCCATGCAAAATGCCGCGGCATAATAGATCAATATTTCAAATTGTCAATCGCCCCTAATTACTTTTAAAAATAGGAATAAGGGGTAGGCTTTTCAGCTTACCCCTCAAATATTCCTTAAGAAAGTTGATGCCGCCCGAAACGCTATCGCTCCGGACTCTCGGGTACGGCCCAGCCAATCGCCTGCGCCGGCTCCGGGAATTGTCGGAAGAACTTCCGCGACTCCTCGGTCGGCATGGGATCATGATTCGGGCCGACGACCAGCAGATCCAGATCGTCCAGAAAATGATGAACCACCCCGTCCATCATGGTGTACTCCTGCGACCGGGCGACCCTCTCCAGCTCGGCCACCATCTCCATCGAACGGAAGGCCGCTCGCTTGAGCTGCTTCCCGAACATCGGCGAAGGAACGATGATGCGCTCCTTCGCTCGACCCCAGCAGCGCACGACTTGGACCACCTCCTTGCTCATCACGAAGGTCGTGTCGGGATGATCCAGCACGAGGCCGCGATTGAAAAGCGCCTCGCAGTCGTCCAGCCCTAGCACCTGCATCTTGCCGCTGCAGACCACCTCGATCAGCTTGTTTACCGTTCGGGATCCCGCTTGCGTAGATGATCGATATTCACGATCATCATCTCCAGTTCCACAGTATTTTCTTGCATCTTTCCCCACTTTCCTAAGAACTCATTTCTAGGAAAAACCAATCAACATGATCAGCTCTCCCATCAAAAACGCACTAGCAACATAAATTATTTTTCAAAAATGTCAACAAAACTCCTCACTCACACTCATCCATAAATTTGCCAAAAAACCGCTTCAGCATTAGTATTTTCTAAATATAAACACAAAACATATGAATTGGATCGACCCAGTAATGCTTCGTCTCGGCCCCCTACAATTACATTGGTACGGCTTTATGTACGCCTTGGCTTTTTTAATCGCCTACCTCCTTTTTCAATACAGCAAACCCGGCAAAAGTCTCCCGCTCAAATCCGAACAAAAAGATAATTTATTAATCGCTTTAATTTTCGGCGTACTGCTAGGCGGCCGTCTCGGCTATATTCTCTTTTATAATCTCCCTTATTTCATCGCCAATCCAGCTAAATTAATCGCCGTTTGGGAAGGCGGAATGTCCTTTCACGGCGGACTTTTAGGCGTAGGCTTGGTAATTTTAATTTACGCTTACAAATATAAACTCAAATTCCTTCAAATCAGCGACCTAGCTTGTTTCTGCGCCCCCCTCGGCATTTTCTTCGGCCGCCTAGGCAATTTCATCAATGCCGAACTCTATGGCCGCATCAGCCCCTCCGGCCAATTCTGTTTCAACTTCCCCACCGACCCCACCAATTGCCGCTACCCCTCACAATTATTCGAAGCCGGCCTGGAAGGCCTCGCACTCTTCGCCATCCTCTTTTTTCTCTCCCGCCGCAGCCTAAAAATCGGCCAAATCACCGCTCTTTTCCTCATACTCTACGGAATTTTCCGTTTCTTAATCGAATTTTTCCGCGAACCAGACCTACAAATCGGCTATCTGCTCGGCATTTTCACCCTCGGCCAACTACTTTGCTTCGGCATGATTATCGCAGGCTTTGTTTTGCTTTTCCTGACTGGAAAAAAGCCCTCTAAAATGGTATAATAAAAAGATTTATTATTAATCAAAAATTTATGGGTGGATTAGATCTTCTCAAAATCGGTTCAAGCCTGCTTGGTGGAGGCGAAAAACCGCAACTTGGCCCTCAACAACCAAGTCAGGGCGGCGGCATGATGGATAAGCTTAAAGGATTAATAGGTGGCGGGAAAAACCCCGAAGCTCTCAATTCTGCTAATGAAATCCAAAATGAAGCACAAGCTGAACGTCGAGGTTTCTTTGGAGAATTCTTAAATTCTTTCCTGGTCAGACAATTTCCCAATGCTTCTAAAGTATTGGATATTGGTACAGCCGTAGGTGGAGCAACTGGCATGATCGATAGAAAAGAAGAAATTTATCCTCTTCAACATGAATTCGAAACCATCACAGCCCTTACTATCTTTGTCCCAGACAGCTGGCTTTCTACAGTAACCGACCCTTTAGCAGAGTCCGAAATTTTCCAAACAATCGTTGAATATTGGCCAATGGCTAGTGGTGTTGATTTACCTTTCATCGGCAATGAACCATTGGAAGATCGAGTCAAAGCAAAAGATCCGGATGCAGTTGTCGAAGCAATTCGTGTTATCCATCAAGATCTTATGACCGGTAAAGTAAGTTGGGACGCTATCTCAGGATTTTTATCCTAACCTTAAATCATAAATAAATTATCAATATGGAAAACTTAGAATTAAAAAAAGAAGTACTAAAATTAGTTGAATTATCTTCCATGGAAGAAAAAGAAAAAGTCATGTGGAATGTTTTGGTTCCAAGCATGATCGAAGCTGAATTAGTAAAATTTAAAGCCATTTTGGAAAAAGAAGTAAACAAAATGACTGAACTTTATATGAAAGTTTCTAATCAAAATGCCTAATCTTTTTGAAACTGCTCAGGAGTTTCACCAACAAAACAAAGTTATTAAAACTGGCGATCGGTATAAGGATCAATTAATTCGCGAATTACTTCTAATCCTTCAAACCGCGCCCTTTTTAACAACCACCGAAAAAGAACAAATGGCTCAAACCATTCCCCTCTTCAACGCTAGAGTTATTCGTTCAGTTAAAGAATCGCTCATCCGCCAAGGCTTACGACATTTTCAAAATTTAAAAACTTCCCATGCCGCATAAAAACTCCCCTGAAAATCCGGAAAAAAATCAAAAAAACTCCCCCGAAAAAAACGAGCAAAAATCTCTAGAATTTTTATCTGGAAAAGCAGCAAATAAAGAAGCCTTAGACGTTGAAAAACAAACTGAAGCAGAACAAATCAAATTCGAAAGCGTGATCGGCCGCACCGAATTCACCGCCGAAGAATTAGCCGAAACCGCTGAAAAAGATCAACAAGTTTTAGACTTAATGAAACACTTGGCCAAGCAAAACGCCAAAAAACCACTTAGTAAAAAGGAATTGAACAAATTTGAAAGCTCTTTGTCTTAATCTCCCATCACCCTTATTATTGACAAAGTTTTATTTTATTATAGAATTACTAGGTCTACTTAATCTTATTTATTAAGACTCTGTAGCGATCCCTAACAATCCGGACTTTTAGAAAGGCTAGTAAAAATGCAAATTGGACCGGGCGCTGTCGCCCTGATTCGTGCACATTCGGTGTTGCACGAAGGATTCTTCGGTACCGGTGCCGAGATCGAAGATGCAGATCTCTCTCGGCTTCACCTGCGCGGCTTCGACTTCAGCTACCTGGACTTGAAGACCGTCAACCTGAGCGAAACCAATCTCAGTCGCTCCAGGTTCTTCACCTCAACCATCAACAGATGCGATCTCTCCTACACCTTCGCCTTCGGTGCGGACTTCCAAGAAGTCATCATCGAAGAAGACACCATGATGGTCGGAGCCTGCTTCAAGAACGCCACCTTCACCAACGTCAGCTTCGACCGTGTGAAGATGGACATGGCTTGCCTCTGTGGGGCCAAGCTCAGCAAATGCACCTTCGAAGGCAAGAACTCCTTCAAGGGTGTCTGCCATCTGGGTACAAGCTGGCCAAGAGGCTTCAAGCGACCACCTTCACTCAAGAAATGCCATCAGCATGAGCGCAAGCTCCTCGACGGCAGCTTCGCCATTCGGGCCTGACCCAAGTCCGGAATCCTCTCTCCTCGATCGCCCAACGGCTTGATCGGAGAGAGGTTTTCCCATGCCCAAATTTCTTAATATTGACAAATCCCACATCTATTATAGGATGTCACGGTCTACTTATCTTTATTTTAGGAGAATGTAGCGCTCACTCAAAACCCGGAGAAAGCAAAAATGCGCAATGATCTGCAAGATCCCAAGCCCGAGCTGAAGCTGAAGAACAAGTACAAGAAGGGCGACAAGATCGAGCGCCAGAAACTGTCCGAGCAAAGCTTGCAGGCCCGCAACTGGAGCCCCGTCACCATCGAGAACTGCACTTTCCACAAGAGCCTGCTCGATCGCGGCATCTTCAAGAGCTGCCTGATCAGCGGCTGCAACCTAGTCGAGACCAGCATCGTCGAGGGCAATTTCAACGGCACCAGCATCGAGAGCACCATGATGGTCGGCGCCCGACTCACCAACAGCGAGTTCCGCGAAGCCAGCCTCGTCGCAGTCAACCTCAAGAACGCCTGCCTCTGCGGTGTGAAGTTCATCAACACCGAGCTGCACAACGTCAGCCTCGAGGGCGTCTGCCACAACGAGCACACCATCTGGCCCGACGACATCGATCCTCCTCCGCCCCGCAGCTGCCAACACAAGATCGGCGCCGCGCCCACCCAGGCGCAGCCCCTCGACCCCAACGCCAACTAGCTTTCTCCGGAACAACCTCTTTCCTCGATCGCCCCCGGGCTTGATCGGAAAGAGGTTCTTCCCAATATTCCAAATCAACCGCAGTTTCTGCTCTAGCCCTTGAAAAACCGCGCCCAGCAGATTAATCTACTGCCATCAAATAATTCACGCATATGACTCTCTCTTCAATTTCCAATTTAAAAAATCACGTCGGCCAGGAAGTAACAGTTAAAGGCTGGCTTTACAACAAACGCGGCTCCGGAAAAATCTATTTCCTCCAACTCCGTGATGGCTCTGGCACAACTCAAGGTATTGCCGAAACAGCTAAATTCGATGCAGCCACTGCAGAACTTTTAGAAAAACTCACCGCAGAATCTTCCGTAGAAGTAACCGGAACTGTTTCTCAACATCCAAAATTCCCTGATCAATTTGAATTACAAGTCACATCTTTAAAACTTGTTCACCAGGCTGAACCAGAATATCCAATTTCCAAAAAAGAACATGGTCCAGATTTCTTGCTCGATCAACGCCATCTCTGGCTACGCTCCCCTAAACAATGGGCAATTCAATGCGTCCGCAACACCATCATTTACGCCACTTACGAATTTTTCCAACAACAAGGTTTCATCAAATTCGACTCCCCTATTCTCACCCCAAATGCCTGCGAAGGAACCACCGAACTTTTTGAAATGGAATATTTTGACCTCGGCAAAGCTTATTTAAGCCAATCCGGTCAATTATATTTGGAAGCCGCTATTTTCAGTTTCGGAAAAGTTTTCGATTTCGGACCGGTTTTCCGCGCAGAAAAATCCAAGACTCGCCGTCATTTAACTGAATTCTGGATGATGGACGCTGAAGCCGCTTATGTTGAGCAAAAAGAAAATATGGATTTGCAGGAAAAATTAATCCGTCTGATTTTAACTCGCGTGCTTGAACACAATCGCAATGAATTAACTATCTTGGAAAGAAATATCGAAAAGTTAGAAAAAGCCAATCAACCTTTCATTCACAAAACGCATGCTGAAGCTGTAAAAGAATTGCAGGGCATGGGTTCTGACATCAAAGAAATGGACGATTTAGGAGCTGACGATGAAACTCTTTTAACCGAAAAATACGATCAACCAATTTTCGTCGAAAAATATCCGGCTGAAATCAAAGCCTTCTATTTCAAACGCGATCCAGAAGATAATTCCCGCGTACTCTGCGCTGATTTATTGGCTCCGGAAGGTTACGGCGAAATTATCGGCGGCGGACAACGTGAAGATGATTATGAAAAATTATTGGAAAGTATTAAAAAACACAATTTAGATCCAGCGGTTTTCCAATGGTATTTAGATTTACGCAAATATGGTTCCGTTCCACATTCCGGTTTTGGGTACGGTTTAGAAAGACTGGTCACCTGGATTTGCGGAATTCATCATGTACGTGAATCAATTCCTTTCGCTAGAACTCCATATCGTTTAACTCCGTAATGAGCAAAGCCCCTGACAATCAGTTAGCCGACAATCGCTACGCTTTTCACCAATACGAAATTCTGGAAAAATTCGAAGCCGGAATTGCTTTAACCGGTGGCGAAGTGAAATCCATCCGACATGGCCAGGTAAATTTAAAACCCGCCTACGCCGCTGTTGAAAGTGGAAAAATCTACCTCAAACAAGCAAACATCTCTCCCTACAAACAAGCCCACGATTTCAAATCTTACGACGCCGAACGCCCTCGCCTCCTCCTCCTCCACTCCCACGAAATCACCTACCTGGAAAAACAACTACAAACCAAAGGCTACACTTTAATCCCGCTCGGGCTCTACCTCAAAAAAGGCAAAATCAAAGTCTCCCTCGGCCTCGGCAAAGGTAAACAGGATCACGACAAACGCCAGGATCTCAAACGCAAAGATCAGAATCGTGAGATTGAAAGACATTTCCGAAAAAGCTAATTGTCTGAGCTTATTCTCGCAACACTTTTCCAATTCAAGCAACCCCCTACCTATGCTAAACTAAGCAGGCATTTTTAAAAATCCAAATGAAAACCACTGCCCTAATTCTCGCTTCAATTTCCATCTTCGCCTTAGCAGGCTGCAATCAAACTCAAGTACCTCCAGTAGATAAGGGCCCGGACATTGTAAATCCCGACACCAATCAACCGGATCAAGCAGCCGAACCCGTTTCCATCTACGCCTTTTATATCGCTTTAGAAGACTCAGGACAATCCGGGACACCACTTGGTTGTGGTGATAGCATTGTGGGAATTTACACAGGTAAGGACAACACTAGTGGTGACTTAAAAAATCTTTTAGAACAAGCTTACACACATATTCTTTCCGAAAAGAGTGCTTACTTTGGTCAAAGCGGATTTGCCAACACTTTAGCCGCTTCCAATTTAAAATATGACCGTGCTGAAATTGGCGAAGCTGGTGCAGTGACAATTTATTTAACCGGCGAATTAAGCCTAGCCGGCGTCTGCGACCACCCTCGTATCGAAGGCCAACTCAGCCAAACCGCTTTGCAATTCTCAGAAGTTAAAACCGTCAACGTCATGATCAATGACAAATCCCTACAAAGCTATTTGGATTTAAGCGGTGGCGACGGTGAACAACAAGTTCAAATCGAAACCTTCTAATTCACATTCCAATAATTAATTTTTAATTTCCGATCTTTCCCATGAATCAAATCAATCCGAATATATTCCGCGCTTATGATATTCGCGGCACCGCTGAAATTACTGAAAAATCCCCCACCCCCGACCTCACTCCAGAAACCGCCCATTTGATCGGACTGGCCACCGGAACTTATTTACAAAGAAAAGACGGCATCAAAAATATGATTGTCGGTCGAGACAATCGCGTCCACAGCGAGGCCCTCCAAAAAGCCTTCATCGACGGAATTTTAAAAACCGGCATCAACGTCATCGACATCGGCCTCGCCTCCTCCCCCATGATTTACTGGGCCACCTGCTTTTACAAAATGGATAGTGGCGCCGAAATCACCGCCAGCCACAATCCTAAGCAAGATAATGGCATCAAAATCGTCCGCAAAGACGCCCACTCCGTAGCCGATCAAGAACTTCAAGAAATTCTCAAATTAATTCAAACCAATGATTTTAATTTACCTGGAGAACCAGGCTATATGCATCCAATTGGCAGTCCCACTCATCCCGGCCAACTCAGCAACAACCCAGACGTTTTTCGCGATTATAAAAATTCCATCGCCCAAATCACCAAACTCGACCGCCCGCTTAAAGTAGTAATCGACGCCGGCAACGGCATCACCGGCAAATTCGCCCCCGAACTTTTCCGCGCCATCGGCTGCGATGTCACCGAACTTTATTGCGAATTAGACGGAACTTTCCCCAATCACGAAGCCAACCCTGAACACGCTCGCAACATGATAGAACTCGGCGAAAAAGTTCGCCAACTCGGCGCCGATTTAGGCTTCGGTTTTGACGGCGACGGCGATCGTTTAGGCGTAGTTGATGAAAACGGCAAATTCTACAGCGCCGAATATATCATCATGTTACTCAGCCGCGATTTACTAAAAGATCATCCGGGCGAAAAAGTTATTTTCGATGTAAAAGTTAGCAAAAATTTAATTAAAGATATTGAAAAACACGGCGGAAAACCAATCATGTCCCGCACCGGACACTCTTTCATTGAAGCAAGAATTCGCGAAGAAAAAGGTACTTTAGCCGG
>JBOFLO010000003.1:0-34553 GCA_051657905.1 Candidatus Altimarinota bacterium
CTATTTTCACTGTGAGTCCCCTTCCTCAAGGTTACGGTATTACCATTGGTAATGCTTTCAGAAGAGTATTGCTCTCTTCATTGCCCGGAGCCTGCATAACAGGTGTTAAAATCGATGGAGTGACTCATGAATACTCCACAGTTAAAGGTGTTAAAGATAGTGTATTGGATATCACCCTTAATCTGAAATTGATTAGAGTGAAAAAAACTAGCCCTGAAGCTAGCTTCTTAACTTTATCAGTAAGCAAAGAAGGTGAAGTTTATGCAAAAGACATTAAATGTCCTAGCGATGTAGAAATTTTAAATCCAGATCAATACATCACTACTTTAGAAAAAGGTTCTAAATTAAGTTTAGAATTGAAAGTAGAAAAAGGTGTTGGTTACGTTCCTGTTTCTATTAAAAACAAAGATGATGTGAATAGCGAAATGATTTTAATGGATTCCATCTTCTCACCAGTTAAAAAAGTTAGATACGATATTGAAGCAACTCGTGTGGGTCAAATGACCAACTTGGACAAATTGATTATCGAAGTTGAAACTGACGGATCAATCAGTCCAGAAGATGCAGTTCGTTTCAGTTCTAATATTTTGCAATCATATTTCAATCTTTTCAATCAGGAAAATATCATGGTTGAAGCTGATTATATGAGTGATTTCCAGAAGATCTCTGAAAAAGCAGAAATGGAAGAAAAGAATAAACCTGTACAGGAAGCCTATACTCCTATTGAAATCCTAGGTTTCTCTCCAAGAACTCTTAATGCACTGATCAACGGTGGCATTGGTTCGATCGAACAATTGTCAAAATGTACCGAAAGTAAGTTGACTAACTTGCGTGGCTTTGGTAAAAAAGCTCTCACAGAGGTCAAGGACGCTTTGAAAGCTAGAGATCTTACTTTAGCTGAAGAATAATACTGTAACTATATTTATTGAACCACTATGAGACATCGAGTAAAGAAAACCAGACTATCCAGAGCAAAAGGCCCAAGAACTCTTTTAATCAAGAACTTGGCTAACTCAGTAATTTTGCATGGCAAGATTGAAACTACTAAAGCTAAAGCCAAAGCAGTTCAACCTATTATTGAAAAATTAATCAATACTGCCAAAGGTGAAGACAAGCGCCAGGCCTTGATCGAAGTTAAGAAAGTTTTGAAAGATGATACTACCCGCAAATTATTCGACGAATTATCTAAAAAATATCAAGACCGCCCAAGTGGATTCACTAGAATTTCGGATACAGGTTTCCGTTCCGGAGACTGTGCTCCAATGGCTCAAATTGAATTAATATAATCTTAAACTCACAGTCACGATGAAGAAAGACATCAAGTTTCGCACATATACGCTCACTGCTCAAACTCATAAACCTAAATGGATTTTGGTTGATATGAAAGGCAAAACTTTAGGTAGAATTTCTACTAAAATTGCTGATTTATTAAGAGGAAAAAACAATCCAAATTATACTAAGCACGTTGATTCTGGAAATTATGTTGTTGTTATTAATGCAGCTGAAGTTAAACTTACTGGTAAAAAATTGGCTCAAAAAGAATATAATTCTCACTCCAGATTCCCAGGTGGTTTGAAAACTATTACTGCGGAAAAATTATTACAAAAAAATGCTGCTGAAGTTATTGAACATTCTGTTGCCGGCATGCTTCCTAATAATAAGCATAAAAAGCATCAATTAAAGAAATTGAAAGTTTTCAACGGACCTGAACACAATCTTCAGGCTCAAAATCCTCAACCTCTAGAAATTTAATAAAGTTAATCTCTATCTAACATGCCAGTAAAATCGACTACTAAAAAATCATCAATTCAAGACTATTACTACGGAACTGGAAAAAGAAAAACCAGTGTAGCCAGAGTAAGATTGATCAAAAATGGAAAAGGCAATTTATTAGTAAATAATAAAGAAGGCAAAGACCATTTTCCTTTATCAAAACAATTGGAAGTAATTAATTCACCTTTGAAATTAACTTCATTGGGTAAGAAATTTGATATTACTGCCATGGTTAGCGGTGGTGGAATTTCTGCTCAAGCTGATGCAGTTCGTCATGGTATTGCTAGAGCATTATTAGAATATGATGAATCTCTTCGTACAACTTTGAAAAAAGCTGGATTCTTAACTCGTGATGCTAGACAAAAAGAAAGAAAGAAGCCAGGTTTAAGAAGAGCTCGTCGCGCGCCTCAATTCAGCAAACGTTAATCTTTTGCTCAATTTGTTTCAATTATCAAAACACCTCAATTCAATTGGGGTGTTTTTTTGTTTGAGCAAGAATTATTTATGCTAAACTTAATTAAATTAAATAATCGATAAATATATCAGCTGATAAATTATATCGTCCTTAAAACCGTCCTATGAAAATTGATATTTTGACAATTTTTCCAAAAATGTTCGATTCATATTTTGAAGAAGGAATGATTCGTAAAGCTCGTGAGCAGAATTTGCTAAACATCCAAATTCATGACATAAGAACATTCTCTAAAGACAAGTGGGGTAAAGTTGACGACACTCCCTTTGGTGGTGGCGCAGGAATGTTGATGACTCCTCAACCAATTTATGACGCAGTTCAGCATCTTAAGAAAAATAACCAAGGTCCAGTTATATACATGAGCCCTAAAGGAAAAACCTTAACCCATGCTAAATCCAGAAGTTTAAGTAAATACCAAGAAATTATTATAATTTGTGGGCGTTATGAAGGCATTGACCAACGAATTATTGACCTTTGCGTAGACCAGGAAATCTCCATAGGTAAATATGTACTTACTGGCGGTGAACTGGCAGCTATGGTAGTAATAGATGCAGTTGCCAGATTCGTACCTGGAGTATTGGGAGATGAAAATTCTCATGTTGAGGAAACCTTCTCTCCAACTTTAAATGGCAAAAAAGAATACCCTCACTATACTAAGCCCAGAGTTTTCCAAGGATTAGAAGTGCCGGAAGTTCTTTTAAGCGGAAATCATGCCAAAATCAATCAATGGCGCAAAAACAAACTAACTTAAACGTCTAGTACATGAAAAAAAGTCATCAAAGTAAGCAATCTAACCATCCAACTGAAAAAATCGAACAACATCCCTCCAATTCCAAGAATTATCAATTCCACGATATATTCGAAACCTTTGAATCTAGTGAAAAAGGCCTGGATCTTAATGAAGTCACCTTTAGACAAAAAAAATATGGCCCAAATAAGCTAGAAGTTCACAAGAAAAAACCTTTATTCATTCAAATCGCCGAGGAGTTTAAGGATATTATGGTAATTATCCTTATTTTGGCTGCCACCTTTGCTTTGTTAACTCATGAAGTCACTGACGCTATTATTATATATATAGTAGTATTAATAAATGGCATGATTGGCTTCATTCAAAAAAATAAAGCTGAAAAGGCCATTGAAGCGCTACAAAAGATGGTTTCGCCGATGGCCAGGGTTCTGCGCAATCAACATCAGCTGAATATTCCCACCGAAGAAGTTGTTCCCGGAGATATTTTAATCTTGAACGAAGGAGATTCTATTTCCGCCGACGCTATTTTATTTGAAGGAAATGAACTACAAACCTCAGAAGCCGTTCTAACTGGTGAATCCACACCCGTTTCCAAATTAGTTTTTTCCGCTTATGAAAAAGGCGCCGTTACCCAGGAAGCCAACCTGCTTTTTACCGGAACCAGCGTCACTCATGGCAATGGCAAGGCTTTAGTAATTAAAACCGGTAAGGAAACCGAATTTGGCAAAATCGCCTCACTCACTCAACAAACCAAAAAAGACCTTTCTCCATTGGAAAAGGAAATTAAACAAATTGGCTTATTCACAGCCAAAGTAACTTTGGGCATCACCAGCATCATCTTAATTTCTCAACTCATCTTTAGTAAAAATAGTTTAGTTGAAACTATTTTGTTTGCTGTATCTATCGCCGTAGCCGCCGTTCCGGAGGGGTTGCCCGCTACCATAACCATTGCTTTAGCCTTGGGCGTTCAGCGCTTGGCTAAGAAAAATGCCATCATGCGCCAGCTTTCTTCTGTGGAAACTCTTGGCTCAACCACCGTTATTTGCAGCGATAAAACCGGTACTTTGACCAAAAATGAGATGACCGTCAAAGTAGCTTATTTAGATGATTTATATTTGAGTTTCGAAGGAGCGGGTTATCAGCCATTAGGCAAAATTTCTATTGTTAATAAAAAATCCGAGCAATTTGATTATGATTCCACTCATAGCCAATTAGAAAATTTACATCGCTATATACAGGCAGATCCGAATTCCGGACATGCCTTAGAAATGGCTAGTTTAGTCAGCATTTTCTGCAACAATTCCGAATTGGTAAATCAAAGCGATCAACTGAAATTACTTGGCGATCCAACCGAAGGCGCCTTGCTTACCATGGCTGAAAAAATCGGTTTCTCCAGAGTTGAACTAAGCCAGAATTTCCAGAAAGTATTAGAAATTCCTTTCGATTCGAATCGCAAATTAATGACGCAAATCATTCAAAATCTTCAGAATGGGAAATATTATGTTTTGGTCAAAGGCGCTCCAGAAAAAATCTTGGAGTTATGTGATCAAAGAATGTCGCGTGGTAAAGCCTCTATTTTAACTAAAAGTATTCGCTCGGAATTAATTGATTTAAACGAAGAACTGGCTTCACAAGCTTATCGTACAATTGGGCTAGCATTCAAAGAAATGACCGCCAAGCAAATTCAGGAAGTTCTCAATTTAGCCAATCATCAGGATAAAATTGATAAATTGGAAAATAAATTAGTTCTGATTGGCTTAACTGGGATTATCGATCCTCCAAGACCTGAGGTTAAAGCTGCCGTACAATTAACTCATCAGGCCGGAATTCGCACTTATATTCTAACCGGCGACCATGGCTTAACCGCTAGCGCTATCGCCAAACAGCTTGGATTAGTTAGCGATAAAAAACCTTTTGAAGTCATCACCGGCGAACAATTATTGGCATTAAACGATGATGAATTAAAAGAAAAATTAGGCAATAAAAATTTGGATATTATCTTCGCCCGCATCAATCCATTTGATAAATTACGGATAGTTTCAGCACTTAAGGACTTAGGTGAAGTTGTAGCTGTAACTGGAGATGGCGTTAATGACGCGCCAGCACTCAAACGTGCCGACATCGGAGTGGCTATGGGTATTACCGGAACCGATGTAACCAAAGAAGCTGCCAATATGGTTTTAGCTGATGACAGTTTCTCCAGTATTGTCAGCGCAATTAAAGAAGGTCGCACAATTTACGAAAATCTTAAAAAATTTATTTTCTATATTTTCTCATCCAATATCGGCGAAGTATTCACCATCTTCATAAGTATAATTATTGGCTTACCAGCGCCACTAACAGCCGCTTTAATTTTAACTATTAACTTAGCCACTGATCTTTTTCCGGCATTGGCTTTGGGGGTGGAAAAATCTGAAAACACTATTATGGACGAAGCTCCACGCGATCCAAAATCTAAAATTATGAGTGCACCATTTATCAAACGATTCGTTTTAATTGGCTGTTCCATTGGTGTGATTATGGTCGGCCTCTACGCTTATAAATTATTCTCCAGTGGCTGGATGTATGGACAGCCAATTGGTGAAGAATTATTCCGCCAAGCCTCAAGTATTACTTTTGCCGCCATGGTGTTAATTCAAATCACCAATGCCTTCAACGCCAAAAGCAGCACCAAATCAATTATTCACAGCAAAATTCTAGACAATCCACGCTTACTTTGGGCTTTGCTTTCATCATTATTAATTGGTCTAGCTGTGGTAGAATTACCGTTTCTACAAACATATTTCGAAACAGCATCTTTAAGTATGTTTGATTGGGTACTAGTAACAATCGCTTCTTTATTAATCATTGTAGTGGAAGAAATTCGCAAATTTGTAGTACGAATTAAAGCTAAGTCGTCTCATCATTCTAAACATGCTCGAACCAGTCATAGCTAAATTACAAGACCAATCCAATATTACTATTGAAGTAAAAGTAATTCCCAACAGCAGCCGCTTGGAAATTACTCAAGTGGGTGAAAATTCCAAACAACAAATTTTACTCAAAATAAAATTACTGGCCACCCCAGAAAAAGGTCGCGCCAATGAGGAACTGATTGATTTCCTCAGCCAAGAATTAGACCTACCCAAAAGCCACTTACAAATACTTAGCGGACATACTTCGCCCCATAAAATCATTAAAATCCATGCTCTACAATAATTCCGGAGAATTAATTGATTTACTCAAAAAGTCCGGCCTTTATACTGAAAAACGCTTCGGTCAAAACTTCCTACACAACCCAGGAATAATTACTAAAATCCTCCAAGCTGCCAATTTATCAGAAACTGATCGGGTTGTGGAAATTGGACCGGGCTTGGGAATTTTAACTTTGGAGCTGGCAAAGAATGTACAAAAAGTCACCACTTTGGAATTAGATCAAAAATTAATTCCTCATTTACAAGGTATTTTTAAAGATTTCCCAAATATTGAATTAATCAATCAGGACGCCTTGAAATTTATTCCGCCATCCCAAGATTATAAATTGGTAGCTAACATCCCATATTACATCACGTCACCAATTATCAATCATTTCCTCAACCCTGAAACTTCCACGAGCACCAGGCCCTCTGTAATGGTTTTATTGGTTCAATTAGAAGTCGCTCAGAAAATTGTCGCCAAACCCGGCGACTACGGGGTCCTAAGCTTAATGACTCAAGCGTTTGGACATGCCGAAATTATTGCCAAAGTACCACCAGGAAATTTTTTACCTGCCCCCAAAGTAGATTCCGCCATCTTAAAAATCACCAGCCACCCCCAACCTCTCATCAAAAATTTCCCCTTATTTGAAAAGCTAATTAAAAAAGCCTTTTCTCAAAGAAGAAAAACCCTTTCCAACACCTTAATTAAGGGATCTTTCTTACCCGCCGAACAAATGCTTAAAGCCTTTGAAAAAAGCGGAATTTCTCTCCAAGAACGTCCGCAAAACCTTACTTTAAGCGACTGGAATAATTTAATCGAAGCAATTGAATAATTAACTTTTTTCGATTTGCTCCTTCAAATCCTCCATCTCCTCAGGATCCAATTTCCCATTATTCAAATCCTGTAATTTCTGCACTTGATCTAACAATTTTTCCCAATTTTTCACCACTTTTTCTTTATTTTTCTCTAATTCAGCTAGCTTACTTTCCATCATTTTACGCAACCAATTTCCATCATTTAGCAATTTCAAGTCTGGCACCGACTTTTCCAAATTAATTTCTCTCCACAACAATTCCTCCAAACGGTCTTTGATTTCCAGGCCATGAAAATATTTTTCATACTTTTGTTCCAATCTTAACAAATCAGATTCTTTAAAGTAAAAATTAGTTTTAGCTAAAACTTTAAAAACAGTCCTCAAAGTTAACATTGTCATTTTTAACGCTCTAGCAAAATCCTCATAGACTCTCACAGACACCTTTTTCCCGTCCATTTGCATACCGATGTAACCATAAATTATGGCATTCTGACCTTTACCAAAAAACAAGCTCATTCCAATTTCCACTTTTTCTAATAAATGTTTTGCATAAATAAAAACTTCCGCCGGCATAATCCCCGTTTTTTCTTGATCATGCTTAACTTTCTTCCAGGATTTTTTCAAATGCCATTGATCATACTCTATTTTTATTTCTTCAATGTCAGTTCCCTCCGCCGTGGGCGAAACAAATGGTTCGCCATTACTTACCAAGAAATATGGCTTAAAATGAGGGTTTCCAGGCACCAACCTTGCCACTTTATCATTATCCAAATCAATCAAATCCTGAGTTCGCAAACTTATCACCGGACCAGTTGGATATTTATAATGATCAGCAAAATATCTAACCTCAAAAGGTTTACCATTAATAAACACCTGTTCAGGATACAATTTATCCAGGCGCTCCAGTTCAGATTTTTTCAAAAAATCCTCCAACTTCATTTTCAAAAATCCTTCACCTTTTTTATTAATAATTTCTATCAATTCTTCTTTCGAAGTTGGCTGCAATTTAGCTTTGGAAAATTGCAAAACATACCAGTCCATCAATCTCTTCCCATCCAAAATCAGTTTCTGATTTCCCGACTTGGAAGCATACTGTTTAAGATCCTCCACAACCTGATCATTGCTCATTAAAAAGCCAAAATACCTCTGCAAAGTTTTCTTAACCAACCCCTCTCTAACAAAATATTCAAAAGCCAAATATCGATCTTTTTGCTTAACTTCAACTAATTTCCCACGAACAATTCTATGCCCTTTAAAAAACACCTCTTCCTCGCGCACCACTTTGCCCAAAGACTTATCAAAATAAATATTCCCATACTTATAATCACAAAGATGTGGCGCAATTTCTTCAAACCAAGTCGGATCAACCACTGTATTATTACGAGCATACAACTTGGTTGTCTCAACAATTTCTGCTGACACAAACCATTTTGGATGACGATTGAATAAAATCGACCCGGGATGAACAAAAATATTTTCTGCTGATCTGGAACGATAAGTTTGCTTACCACCACCCTCACATAAATTCTGAATCAAACCTGAAGCAATCGACTTTAAAATCCCTTCACTTTCGCTAATATCAACCTGCAAATCATCACGCGCATTTTCGCCCAAATATTTATTAAACTCCTCTCCAGCAAAAATTTTCAAAGTATCCAATAATTGAAAATAAATCTGTTCAATTTCTTCAATCACCTTAAAATTCAAATAATTTTCCTGACAGTACTGCTGTTTTCCTTCGGTAGTAAAAATTCCCATTACCGTATTCCAAACAACCAAAAACACCATCAAATCCGACAGGAAACTTTCATCACTATCATCCAAATAAACTTTCTTTCTAATAATTTTTCTACCTCGACGAATTTTCTGCCATTTATAATTTCTACCACTACCTCCCTGCGCTAATCTTTGAAAATATCTCTTAGCCTGATCAGCCAAATCCTCCTCACCATTAGGTCTCAAGAATGGATCTTTCACTGAAAGCGAAGAGGCAATAATCGCCACCTGACGAACACAATCATATTTTTCAGCAGCTAGAAGCATGGCAGAAATACGTGGTTCCAAAGGCAAATGTGCCATTTTCATCCCCAACTCCGTCAACGTATTATCTTCTTTTAAAGCCCCCAATTCATGCAAAGTTTTATATGCTTCCTGAAACGCTCTCTGATTAGGGGGATCAATAAATTGAAAAGCATAAATATTTTTAATGCCAATCAAAATCATATGCAAAAGCACGGACGCCAAATCCGATCTTTGAATTTCCGGTTTAGTATATTTTTCGCGCTCTAGAAAATCCTCCTCACTATAAAGCCTAATCGCCGTCCCCGCCTCAATACGACCGGCACGCCCCGCTCTTTGAATAGCAGAGGCCTGGGAAACCGGCTTCACTTCCAAACTTCCAATTCCCGTTCGATAATTAAAATCGGTAATTCTGGCCAAACCTGTATCAATCACAAACTTAATTCCCGGAACAGTTAAAGAAGTTTCAGCAATATTGGTTGCCACAATCACATTTCTTTTTCCCACATGATCTTTAAAAATCAATTGTTGCTCCTCCATGGTTAAACGAGAATACAAAGGCAGACACTGAACTCTTGGCAATTGCAACATTTCTACCGCCTTGATTGTTGAAAAAATTTCCGCTTCCCCCGGCATAAAAATCAGGATATCTCCGCTTGCGGTTGTTGTACAAATTTTCTTCACCTCATCGGCTACTTTTCGGAAATAAGTTAAATCATGAGGAACTTCCCTATGAATAATTTCCACCGGAAACATTCTTCCTGAAACATTCACAATCGGAACTTTTTTCCCATGATTCAAATCTTCAAAAAACAGAGCAAATTTTTCCGCATCGAAGGTAGCGGAAGTTATCAACAATTTAAGTGGCCTTAAGCCTTTTTCTAAGCGTTTTTCCTGAATGTCTTTAAGCAAACCAAGCAAGAAATCAATATTCAAATTTCTCTCATGTGCCTCATCCACCATGATCGCGTCATAATCAGACAACAAACTATCCCCCTTCATTTCTTGCAGCAATATTCCATCTGTACAAACAGTGATCAAAGTTCCCTTAAAAGTTTCATCATCAAAACGAATTTTGTAACCAACTTCCTTTCCTAACTCCACCCCTGATTCTTCAGCAATCCAATTAGCTATCGAAGTTGCAGCCAAGCGGCGCGGCTGAGTACAAGCAATTTTAAAATTGGCAAATTCTGGATCCGTATTATCTTGAACAGCCAACGCTTCCAAGATCATTTTAGGAATTTGCGTGGATTTACCAGAACCAGTCTCACCAACCACCACCACCACTGAATTTTTCACAATCTCTTCAACAATCTTATCTTTATGAGAAGAAATAGGTAGTTGAGCCGAATAAATTAATTTCATGCTTAAGTTTTTATACTTAGACAGTTTAATGGTAAAATGCCGAAAAATGAATACTAAAGTCTATCAACAACTAGCCACAGAATATTTAGCCAGCCAGGGCTTCTATTCCTATCGCGATAATTTGGACAAAACTTCCGCCAATTTGCAGAAGGAAATTGCCGCTGCCCTCTCTAAATCCAACCGTCGTCGACTCTCCCTGCCCCGCCGCTGGTCCGAAATCCGCTCTTTCGGCCCCACCCGCCCCCTATTAATCATCGAACTTGGCGGAACCTTCCTAAAAATCTTCAAAGTCAAAGTCAGCTCACGCGAAGTTAAATTGATCAAAGAAGTCAAAATCGACTTTTACGAAGACATAATTTACACACCTCAAGTACTTTTCAACAGATTACTTAGCCATCTAAATAATTTCCTCTCAACCGGCGAACGCCTCAGTTTGCCCAAAATATTTTTCATTTTCACTTTCTCACAAGATCAATCGCAAAGATTTTCCGGACAATTGGAAGGTCGTATCAATAATTTCGGCAAATCTCATCGAGGTCGTGGGATAGTTGGTTTAAAAATTGGCCAAAGCTTGGAAAAATTCCTCCGCAAGCACGGCTACCCAAAAGTCAAAATATCTGTAACCAATGACACTCCTGCCACCCTACTCGCTTTCAAAAAACATGAATTCAATCAACAGAAAATCAAATCCCAAGCCATTCTAAATTTGATAGTTGGAACAGGAACCAATCTCGGCATCGGCTTCAATCAAAAAGACCAATTCAGTATTTACAACACCGAATTCGGCAATTTCCGCAGCATTCCAATTTCTAAACTCGACACTCTACTCCAAAGAAAATTATCGAGCGGCAACAGTTATCAAACCGAAAAAATGTTTTCCGGAAACTGGCAATGGCAGCTTTTCAACACCATTCTCCAAGATTTAAAAAAGAAAAAACTAGTTTCCACCGAATTCCTCACCACACACAAACTGGAAAAAATGGACTCCACCGCTTTGGAAATTTTCTTCAGAAAATCAAAACTTACTGATATGGATTTTTATTTCCTGCAAAAGATCTGGCGTGAACAACTTGAACGTGGAGCTTTCATTTGCGCCTTAGTTTTGGCCAATTTCATCAAATATCTATATCTAAAACAATTAATCAGCTCTTCCCATCAAAAAGCTATTCAAATAGCTATCTTACCCACTGGCAGTGTCATCGATTATGCTTACAATTTTCAAAAATCACTGCATAAAAACACCGCAACTTTACTAGCAAAACTCTGCCCACCAAACCTAGAAATCGGCTTCCACCCTTCAGAAAACCCGACAATTTATGGTGCAGCTCTACTCGATCAATACTTTTAAAGCCAAAACACACCCCAAATATCCCTTTACACTACCGTTTTAGGCTTTTTTTTGGTATAATATAAAGATTTTAATCAACTTTATGAGCTTAGCTGCAGAATCCCTACCATCAAGTACGGAGAAATCACCTCATCACTCTCTCGAATCAGGCAAAAAAGCGCCTGACATTAAACAAATCAGTCAACAAATCGAAGAAGAGTTTGGGAAAACACCGGAAGATCGGGCTTTAATCAAAAAAATCAGCCAGGAAATTTATCAAGAAAAACTGGCTAAAGGTGAAATCAAAAATGCTTCCTATCAAGAATTTATGGGTGGTATTAATTTAGATAAATCCTTCCTTTCCGAAAACGAATTAAACACAGGGAAATTATTACCTGAAAGATCTCCCGATGCACCAACTGGAACTGAGTTTATGCGCCAAATGCAAAAACTTGGAAATATGAATTTTAAAGGCACGCAGGCACGTATGGAAAAACTTGTGGAAGAAGAAATTGCTAAAGGTAATGTCCCTTCTTTTTGTCGTCCAGAAAACATGAAAACTATTGATCTCAAAGGGGCGGACGGAACTACTGTGAAATTCCAAACTACAGTAGATTATCTAGCTATCGGTTCAGACAATGATTATGTCCGTGTACCAATCACACCAATTCTCGCTCAGCATTTATCAGAAAAATACGGATGGGGTTTGCCAACCAGAACTATGGCACATTCGATTCATGATCAAGCCGACATTCAATTAACAGGTATTGGCTTAGTAAATAGCGATGAAGATCAAGAACAAATGCAAGGCATTGGATTTATTCAAAAACATAATCAAAAAATCGAGAAACAACTTGGCCCAGATGGTTTAGCAAGATTACGATCAGGCAAAGCGTTAGTTGCAGGTCATAAAAAAGACGTAATTATTTCACGCTATGTGATAGATAATCCCAACGGTGCTATGGACTATAGCGGCTTATATGTAAACGGCAGAACCCCAGTTCAGGATACTCCTGCTCATGAATGGACATACAGAGATTACAGTCATGGCTTTCGTCCGATTGGTGGGAATGTGATTATCGCCCATCCTGATGGTCGCACTGAAACTATGAAATACTATGACGCCATTAAAGACAAAAAGATCGCCAAGATACTTAATGGCGCAGAAGGTGCATTTAATGCCTACCAAGCTTATCACTCCACCCCAGTTTCCCAGAAAGGCAATCGCCGCGAAGTATAATTCTCCCGAACAAATTGCCTAATTATTGATTCTGTTTTAAGATCAAACAAATCAATAATTTCACTAAAATGAAAAATCTCCTTTTCAAGTCAGCTCTGGCAACCTTGCTGGCCCAGTTTTTTATTATGCCAAGCGCCTTGGCCGCCGATCCAGCTTTATACTTTCCGGCAGACGCACCTTACTATCTTGAGCTAGACACCAATCAGCAACATCCTTTCAAAGATATGCTTAAAGATTTGCTAATTGATAATTTAGAAATTGATACTGACACCGCCGAAGCAAAAATTCTTTTAGAGAATATTGATAAAACCAAATTGGCAATCGGATTAATGGAAGGGCGAATTAATTCTCAACCAATTATGCTTTCTGCATTAAGTTTAGATCAAGCTTCTTTCGATAAACTTATCCAATCAGAAGCAGTAGATAGCTCAGACCTGGGATCAGGTAGAAAAGTATATCAAATAGAAGAAGACTTCTACTTCACTTACTTAGGAGGAAACCTAATAGCTTCTAATGAATTCGGTTTAATTTCCGACTTATTACTAACTAAAAATTCCAACAATCTTTACCAATCCCCTGGTTTTCAGAACTTCAACAACAACATTCAAAATTCTGGATTTTTGAAAGTTTATTTAAATTTAGAAAAGCTATTTTCCTCTGAAGGCCTGGATCCCGATCAAATTCCTGCATTAATGCATTTCAATAACTTATTCAAAACAGAAGGCATTAGCTTACAACAAAACATCAATGGTTTTAACGCCGAAGTATACGTAGAACTTTCACCTGAATCAGGATATCCAATCAACAGTTTGTTATTTATTCCAGAAATTTACAAAAAAATAAACGCTGAGAATCTCGCTTACTATCAAGAAAGTTACAATTTGGCTACCCAAACAACTTTGCTTTCCAGCATGTTCGGCTTGGATGAAGAATTGGATATAATGGGAGAAGTAAAATCTTTTCTAGAAAGCGAATTAAACTTAAACTGGGATACTGACCTTGCTCCTCTTTTGCAAAAACGTTCAGCAATTATCATGCACAATTCCAATGAGCTTATTCCGGCCTTGTCTTTAGTAACTGAGGTTAGCAATAGCTCAATCGCTCAAAACACCAATCAAAAATTGATTGATAAATTAACTGAAATTCTCAACGAAGAAATTGAAAACTCCTATCAAATATATTTAGAAGAACAAAAGTATCTACAAGAATATTATCCAGATCAATTTGAAGTCACAAAATCAATAGCTGAATTTTCTAAAGGTTTATTAACAATCACTAAATCAAGTAGCAACGGCAGTTTCACCACTTTCACCCTTAACTCCGATCCACAAGCAGAAAACTACCTACCAGAACCTAAAATCACCATAACCCTAGGTGTAACCACTAGCGGCTACTGGGTCCTAACCCTTGGCGATGTTAATAATTTATTCAACACTAATGGACTTTTAGAAGACAGTGAATTCAATAAACATTATCAAAATCGCAATCAAAAAGTTACCGACATTGCCTTTGTAAATTTCTCAAATATCACCAATTATTTGAAAAACTTTTCCAAATTAATGGCTGTTGGCAGTGAAAATTCAGAATTACCAGAAGAATTCAACTTATTCTTAGACCCACTACAAAGCATGTTTTCTGAGACAGTTTCACTCGGCAACAACACACTGAAAAGCAATATCAAATTGAACTTGGACATAAGCAAACTTTCCAATTATCAAGAATTATTCGAAAGATTAATGTCCAGCGAATTCATCAATGATTTCGATGAATTTGAAGCACCTGATTTAGCAACCGCCATTGAATTCACCCCCGACCATTGTCTAAACTTCAACGACGTTAATTCCAGCGATTGGTTTTCTTCTTACGTTACCGATATTTGCTTCGAAAAAATCATGACTGGTTACGACAATCAATTCAAACCAAATCAAGCTATTACGCGCGCAGAATTCATCAAGGCCGTGATGTCCGCCCAAGATCAACTTGGATATTTCTATACTACAGTAGAACCGGAAAAATATTTCTCTGACGTCAATCAATCTGAGTGGTATGCTTTCTCAATTAATAAAGCCCGCGCACATCAAATTATCGATGGATTTTCAGACAACACCTTCCGCCCAAATCAACCAATCACCAGAGCCGAAGCAATTCAAATTATTTACAATCTCAATGAGCACTCCACTACCCATGGAAATCCAAATTTCCAGGACGTATCAATGAGCGACTGGTTTTACAAGGCAGTTGCCTATGGTAAAGAAGCTGGGTTAGTGAGTGGAAAAACTACTTCCTCCTTCGCTCCACAAGATAATTTAACCCGCGCTGAAACAGCAAAAATAATCAGCAATTACCTTTACGCCAACTAATCATTTCTAAAAAAAAGCCTCATATAAATTATGGGGCTTTTTTCTTTGTAAAACATTGCAGATATTGCTCAGCCTGTTCCTCACCTTGATCAAAATAAACTCCAATAAAATCATTCCCAACATCATAACCATATTCCTGAATTGCATCATTAAATTTTTTCAACAATTCAATCAACTCAAAACGCCTTAATTCATCTAATTCTCTTTCATTCAAATCAGCAAGTTCATCTCCAACATATTCTTGATCAGAAAAAACTTTCATTAAAAATTTATCAACCAAAATCGGCCTAGTTAAACGAATCCACTGGACAAATACAACCAACAACTGACTAAACTCCAATAAATTTAAATTGCTCGGCTTCATCATCAACAGCATTTCAATAGCCTTCACCCTATCTCTCAGCGAAATTTTCTCTAAAAATTCCTTCTTCAATAATTCAATAGTTAACTCTAAATCATTTGGAACAAATCTATCCTCAACTCCATAAAAAGTCTCCAATGATGTTAAAAGCTTCCCCGCCTCTGGACCATACTCAGCCTCAAACTCCACAGCCATCTGAACAATCAAAGACTTATCACCAGTTTGTCCTCTATCTTTCTCTAAACCATGAGATCTATTCGGACCAATGCTTTTTATAATTTGATCATAAGTAAAATACGCGACACTTTCAATTTCCTGAGAAATTTTAGGTGTTGGGATTGCACCTCTTAATTTTGAAATTTTCATTTCCTCAGCTTGCTCCTTTTGACGGAGCACTTTTCCAGAAATTTTGGCAAGAGGAGAAGCAGCACTGGAATTCTTCCTATTCACATCTTTTAAATAATCCTCCAATTCCTTATCCAAATCTCCCGCTACTGGAGGCAATTCATTCTTTTTTGCCATGACTCAATTAAATCAATACACAACATGGAGTATTACAACTTAATCCCAATTAGTCAATAGTTAAGCCAAGGCAAACCCACAATTTTGTGCTAAAAATTATTAAAAATACCTTCCACAATGGATAAGACCTACATAGCTCTGGATTTGGAAACAACTGGTTTTGAAGCCGAAAATGACCAAGTTATTGAAATTGCAGCTATTAAATTTCAGGGTAAAAAGATTATCGACACTTTTGAAACTTTAGTTAACCCACAAGTCCCAATCCCCGCCATGGTAAGCCATATAACTGGCATCACCCAGGAGCATATTGCTAACGCCCCACATTTTTCAGCCATTCAGGAAAAATTAGTGGAATTTTTAGGCGATCACCCGATCATCGGCCACAACATCGACTTCGATTTAAGCTTTTTAAAAGCCAAAGGCCTACCAATCAAAAACAAACAATACGACACTTTGCATTTAGCCGGCATTCTCTTGCCAGGACTGGCTTCATACAGTTTAGACACCATCAGCCGCGTTTTGAAACTCGAACACACCAACAAACATCGCGCTATGTCCGACACCCATGTTTGTTTTGATCTATTCAATTTACTTTTCGATAAAATCGCCGAAATTCCCGCCAATACTCTTCAGGAAATTCAAAGCTTAATTAAAAAGTCCGACTGGCATTTGGGTGAAATTTTTTTAGAAGCAAAGCCAGCCAAAACATCAACAAAAGTTGATAAAAAAGAAACTAAAAAAACTCTAGAAAACCCCTTCCCGAATCTAAAACTGGATCAACCCGCAGACTTTTTCAATGATGCCGAATTAGCCGCCTCCCTCTTCCCAAATTACGAACCACGTCCCACTCAACAACAATTATCAGAAGATATTTTCAAATCCTTTTCAAATCAAAGCCATTTGATTGCCGAAGCCCCGACCGGTTCAGGCAAAACTTTCGCTTATTTATTAGCTGGCGCCCTTTGGAATAAAAAATTCCAGGAAAAAGTTGTCATCTCAACCAATACCAACAATCTTCAAGATCAAATCTTTCAAAAAGACTTTCCCGTTCTAGAAAAGCTCTTCCCTAATTTAAAAATCGCACTTTTAAAAGGTCGCAAAAATTATTTTTCACCGGCTCGTTTCAATCACATTATCAGTAAAGAGAAATTGGAAGAGCATGAAATTTTAATGGCCATCAAAGTAATCCTTTGGTTATTAAAAACCGAAACTGGGGACTTGGAAGAACTTAATCTTCATAATAAAGAACTGACCTTATTGGACGAAATCTGCTGTTTGGGTAGTCAAACTATGCCATCACCTTCTCCTAAAGGTAAAGATCAGCAATTAATTCCCGAAGAAAAATTCCTCACTCAAGCTCGCTTAAATGCTGAAACGGCAGACATATTAGTTGTAAATCACTCACTATTGATTCAGGACTCCATCAGCGCCAATCACCTCCTCCCTGATTTCCATTATCTAATCATAGATGAAGCCCATCATTTGGAAAAAACTGCTACTGATGCACTAATAGTAGATTTAACTCCAAATCGTTTCCGTAAAATTTTAGAAAATCTCCAGGAATTGGAATTACAATATTCTGCGTCACCAACCCTTTTCTCTACACCAGAAGCTAACAATCTTCCCAGCAAAATCCGTCTGCAAAGTGACCAAGCAGAATATCAAGCCAGTGAATTTTTCAATTCCACCAATGAATTTTTGGAAGAATTTGGCAAACCATTAAATCTCTTTCCATTACATTTAACTTTAAATTTTGTTCATCTTAAAACCACTCAATGGGATAGTTTAAAAAATCAACTTACTCTACTCAACGAACAAATTCGTCAGCTATTAGAAAATCTCAATTTATTAATTAAAAATTTATTGGTAAACGGCCAAACCGATTTATTCGATTTGGAATATTATCAAAATCAATTAAGCAAATTATCAGCAGATTCCACCTCCCTGCTTGAAAATATCGAAGCCAATATTGTCTGGATCAACCGCACGCATGACGAAAATTTACATTTCCAAAAAGCCCCTCTAGAAATCGGCCATGAATTACAAACGCTGCTTTATCAAAACAAGAAATCCATTATCTTCACTTCCGCCACTCTAACAACAAATGGCAATTTCAATTACATTCGACATGAATTGGGCTTAACAGAAAATGTTCAGGAATTAAAACTTCCATCACATTTCTCCTACCCCGACCAAGTTAAAATTATCATACCGGAAGACCTCCCTCTCGACCCCCGTGAAGACGCTTACCTAGAGGACTGTCAAAATTTGATTAATCAAATTATTCAAAAAAATGGCGGACGCACTTTAGTTTTATTTACTTCTAAAAAAGACCTCAGCCGTATCTTCCATCAGCTCGCCCCTAAATTAAAACACGAAGGATTCAACCTTCTAGCCCAGGGCATTTCCGGCGGCCGAGGCAAAATCATTTCGCATTTTATGGATGAACCGGAAAGCAGTGCTTTAATGGGAACCAATAGTTTTTGGGAAGGAATTGACCTAGTCGGCGACCTTCTTAACTGTTTAATAATTCAAAAACTCCCTTTCGATCCACCAGAAGACCCTATTTTCCGCGCCCGCTCCCGTCGCTTCCGCAATGAATTTAACGACTACAGCCTCCCTCGCGCCATTTTAAGATTCAAGCAAGGTTTTGGCCGCCTAATCCGCTCCTCTCAGGACACCGGAAACACCATCATGCTCGATTCACGCCTAGTTCACAAAGAATACGGCAAGAACTTTTTGGCTTCCCTACCTGAAGGAATCCAAATCCATCAATGCTCTAAAAACCAAGTAATCGACTTGCTTTAATATACTGTTTGCAGCCATTACAACCTTCCAAAAAAGGCTTTTTCATGGTAAAATACCTAGATATTTAATTATCAGCCATGACCAAATCTTTAATTAAAAATTTAGCCCTAGTTTTTATACTAGCCGCGGCACTACTAATTGCCTATTTAGCAGGATCTGGAAATCTGCTTCAAGGATATTTAAATTTCCCTCGCCCGATTTTCGAAAGCTGCAAAATTAATAGCGAATTGGTTATAGATAGAGAAATCGATTGTAATAATTTCGACGAAGAAAGAATCAATTTACCCGACGGTGAATACATTCTCGAAGCAACCTATGTAAATAAACAATTAGCCAATGAAGGCAAAACCATCATCCCTTTAAAAATTATCGGTGGCGAGACTATTTGTACTTTCCTAGAAAATGACTACAGCCCATACATACTAATCAGCGACGTTACCAATAGCGTCTCAGCCATAGAAACAATCACTTCTGCCAAACAAATCAATTTAGGAACAGTAGAAAAATTAATCAAAATCAATTTCCTAAAAGATGGTCAAATTTCCACCTTCGATCAACATATTTGCGGCAATGGAATTGAAGGACAAATTTTTCAGGAAAACAATTTACTAGGAACAGTTAAACTAAACAAAAACGGCTTTCTAAATACCACCAACACAGTCAACGAAATACGCCTTAATCCCGCTTCCCTACATTATGACAACGGCCTTAAGCCAACTCAACCTGGCCAACATTTTTTAAGCCTAAACGCCTATCCAGATTTAAAATTCCAATTTGATGTAGCTTGCAGCGCCAGCCCTGAAACAACAAATATGAGTGATCAATCAATTCAGACCACTGATGAAAATCTAGTAATAAATTTAGCCGGACTTTCCACAAATTTCTTTCAAAAATGTTCAGATAAACTTTATTTGAGCCTACAAAACGAAAGCAACTATCAAAATAATTACTTATTAAATAATCTCACTCGCTTCACCGAGGAAGGCCAAAATTACTTACAATTAAAACTTTCCGACCTACCTTTCTTAGAAAACCCCAACACAGTTTTCCCCTACCAAGCAATTGTAAAATTACATCTGCGTGAACGTAGTGATTCAATTGAAATCAAAACCTTAGGAGAATTCAAATTAACTATTAATAGAAAAGTCAGCAACAAATCCATCAGCCAAAATTCATCAACAATTAAGGACCAAGCAACTTTTTCCTTAAACCTAGGTCAAACCAATCTCTTGCAAATTATCGAGAATGAAGGGTTTAGCAAGGAAACGGATACTGAACAAAATCTCAACACTGAAACCCCAGAGCAAAATTCTGTTCAATCAGCCAACAAAGTGCGTCGCGTAGAATTTTTGAACAATAATATTGCCCCAGACAAACCAAATCCAAGCGCCACTGAGCCAGAAAAACCAATCTCCAGCGAAGAAATCACTACAGAAAGCCAAGCAACAACCACAGGACCCGAAAAACCCCTTTCCAGTCAGAAAAACACAGCAAACAATCCTAGCAATTTGATTGAATTGCAATAAAAGCGCTCTTCGTCTAAACTTAGCGAAGTAATTTATTTTGCTAATACAAATATATGACTTGGATAGTACTCGCTGTAGTTGCCGTGCTGGCCATCTTTATCGTCAATGTTTACAACTCACTTATTCAATTAAAGAATAAAGTGGACGAAGGATGGGCTGATATCGACACTCAATTAAAACGCCGTTACGATTTGATTCCTAATATGGTAGAAATCGTTAAAGGTTATGCCAAACACGAATCAAAAACTTTGGAAGCGGTAATTCAGGCTAGAAATATCGCCATGAATGCCAATACTCCAGAAGAAAAAGTACAAGCTGAAAACGCTTTGACTGGAACTTTGAAAACTTTATTCGCCGTTGCTGAAAGTTATCCAGATTTGAAAGCCAATCAAAACTTCTTGGATCTTCAAGCTACACTTAAAGAAGTGGAAGAAAAACTTCAACTTTCTCGTCGTTATTACAATGCTACTGTTCGTGATTTCAACACTAAAATTGAAATTTTCCCTAACAATATCGTAGCTGGAATGTTCAAATTCGATCGTCGCAAATTCTTTGAAATCGAAGAAGAACAAAGACAGAATGTTAAAGTTTCTTTCGATGATGCCAAAGAAGAAGCAAAAGCACCTGAAGTTAAATAATTGCTTCAAAAATAAAAGCTACAACTAAGAAAATGAACAAAATTTTCATCAAAATCTGCCTATTTCTGGGAAGTCTACTGCTGCTACTGCCAGGCGCTACCTCAGCACAGTACTATCTTTGGGAAATAGGCAGTTTTGATGTTCAATTCGATGTACAAAAAGACAGCTCTATTATCGTCACAGAAAAAATCCAGGCCAACTTTAACTCCTCCAATCCCAAACACGGCATCATCCGTTACATTCCGGTAAAATACAAAAATGGCCTTGGTCAAAACCTCAACTTGAGATTTTCTTTAATTGATATAACTGATCAAAATCAAAATCAGTTAACCTACGAAAGAACTTTCAATGGCGATTTTATTGATTTAAAAATTGGCGACGCTGACATTACCTTAACAACGCCTCAAACTTATTTAATCAAATATAAGTTGGAGAGAGGTATAAATAGTTTCGAAGATCATGATGAATTATATTGGAATGTTACCGGTAATGGCTGGGACACTAGTATTGAAAAAGCCACAGCCACAGTAAACTTACCTGAAAAAATCGCTCAGAATAAATTAAAAGCCACTTGTTTCACCGGCGTGGACTATAGCACTGAAAAAGAATGCCAAGTCGACATCACCACAGACGGAACAATTAAAGTACAAACCGACAAAAAACTAGAATCCTACGCTGGTTTGACCATAGTCGTCGGATTTCCCAAAGGCACAGTTAACTTCCCCGACCAAGCCACGCTCATCCTCTGGTTCTTACTCGACAACTGGGGCTACCTCATCCCCCTTCTCACCTTAATTGCCATGACTTTATATTGGTATTATCGAGGCCGAGATCCACAAGCCAAGCGCAGCACCATCATGCCACATTACGAGCCACCTCGGGGCATTTTACCTGCCGAAGCTGGAACTTTAATTGATAATCACGTCAATATTCACGACATCACCTCAACCATTATTGATTTAGCAGTCCATGGCTACTTAATAATTCATGAAACCAAAAACAAGGGTTTGCTTTGGGAAAATATCACTTATCAATTTGAAAAAACCACACCGAAAAAATCCGCAAAAACGCTGAACAGTTACGAACAAAAAGTATATGACGCAATTTTCACAGACAGTTCAACCAAAGTGGATTTAACTGAATTAAAAAACAAATTCTACACACATATCAAAGGCATTGAAGATGACATTTACAGCAAACTAGTTAAAGATGGTTACTACAGCCGCAATCCCAGAACCATTCGCGACACATTCACAGGCATAGGCTGCGGTGTCGGGTTTTTCCTCATCTTTTTGGCAGGCGCGTTGATTGACGTCTTTGGAGTTTCCCTAATGATTGGCCTTATGCTTTCTTGTTTCATCATCTTCCTATTCTCCTTTATCATGCCTCAGCGCACCAAAGAAGGCATGAATCTATACTATGAGGTACTTGGACTAGAAGAGTTCATTAAAACCGCTGAAAAGGACCGTATGAAGTTTTACGAAAATGAAAATATTTTTGAAAAACTTTTGCCTTACGCAATTTCTTTTCAATTAACCGACAAATGGGCTAATGCTTGCAAGGATATTTTCAAAACTAAACCAAATTGGTACACCAGCACCGACCCTAGCTTGAATAGTTTAAATACCTTCACTTTCATCAACTCTTTCAATCATTTCAGCAATACACTTTCCACTAACATGACCTCAGCACCAAGAAGCTCCGGCAGCTCAGCTTCTGGCGGCTCAAGTGGTTTTGGTGGAGGAGGATTCTCTGGTGGCGGTTTCGGCGGAGGTGGTGGAAGTAGCTGGTAATATACTTAAGCACCAGCCACTCAAGTTTTTACTAAACAGTAGGAAACTCTTTTTTCAACATATCGATTTCATCTCTAAGCTCAGCGGCTTTTTCAAATTCCAAATTAAGTGAAGCCATTTCCATTTGATCTTCCAATTCCTTAATAAATCTCTTCATTTCACTGCGAGGAACTTTCTTAGGATCAATTCTTCGACGATCTTCATCCCCTTCTTTATGTAGTCCCATACCAATATCCTTAATCGCTCTAACAATCGTTTCCGGCGTAATCCCATGCTTCTTATTATAAGCAATTTGCACCTCACGACGACGCTCAGTTTCTTCCATCGCCCCTTTCATCGAATCAGTAATTCTATCCGCATACATCACAACAAACCCATTAATATTTCTGGCACAACGCCCAATCGTTTGAATCAAAGCGCTCTTGGAACGCAAGAAACCTTCTTTATCGGCATCCAAAATACCAATCATGGAAACCTCCGGTAAATCCAAACCTTCACGTAATAAGTTAATACCAACCAACACATCAAACTTCCCAAGTCTCAAATCACGCAAAATCTCAATTCTTTCCAAGGTATCAATATCGGAATGTAAATATTTCACTTTAATCCCGGCATCAGTTAAGAAATCAGTTAAATCCTCAGCCGAACGTTTAGTCAAAGTTGTAACCAAAACACGTTCATGTTTAGCAATTCTCAAATGAATTTCCTTCAATAAATTATCAATTTGATTTTTACGAGGACGAACTTCCACAATCGGATCCAATAAACCAGTCGGACGAATAATTTGTTCAACAATTCTATCGTCACTTTTGGCATATTCATATTTAGCCGGAGTGGCAGAAACATAAATAGTTTGTCCCACCGCTTTTTCAAATTCATCAAATTTCATCGGCCGATTATCGTGGGCTGAAGGCAAACGAAAACCATGATTCACCAAAGTTTCTTTACGAGAATAATTCCCATTATGCATCCCTCCAATTTGCGGGATAGAAATATGAGATTCATCGACAATCAACAAGAAATCATCCGGGAAATAATCAAACAAGGTCGCAGGTGGCTGACCAATCTCACGGGAATTCAAATAACGAGTATAATTTTCAATACCCTGACAGTATCCGGTTTCCTGCAAAATCTCCAAATCATATTCAGTACGCGTTTTAATACGTTCCGCTTCCAGCAACATCCCTTGTTTCATAAACCAATCATAACGCTCTTTTAAATCGGTCTTAATCCCCTCTATCGCCTTAGCAATTTTATCTTTGGAAGTTATATCATGCTTGGCCGGAAACACCTTAATCGACTGCAATTCACCAAGTTCTTCACCAGTAAATGAATCCGCCTCAGTAATTTTTTCCAATTCATCACCAAAAAATTCCAATCTATAAATTGTATCTCTATCCGGTGGAAAAATTTCAATAGTATCGCCCAAAACATGAAACATCCCCTGCTTAAATTCAATCGAACTGCGGGAATATTGTATATCAGTTAATTTTCTCAATAATTTATCCCGCTTCAATTCTTCCCCCACTTTAATTTCAATAGCAAAAGCCGTATAGTCATCCACCGATCCAAGGCCGTAAATACAGGAAACTGAGGATACGATTAAAACATCAGGACGAGTTAGTAAATTAACCGTTGCCGCATGTCGAAACTTGTTAATTTCTTCATTAATCGAAGCATCTTTTTCAATATAAGTATCGCTGGAAGGAAGATATGCTTCCGGTTGATAATAATCATAATAGGAAACGAAATAACTCACAGCATTTTCAGGGAAAAACTGTTTAAATTCACTGCACAATTGCGCCGCCAAAGTTTTATTATGCGCTAACACCAAAGTCGGTCTCTGCATCTGTTGAACCACATTGGCCATTGTAAATGTCTTACCTGTACCAGTAGCACCCAACAAAGTTTGATGCTTCTCCCCTTTCTTCAAATTCTCCACCAACTTGGCAATCGCCGCCGGCTGATCACCTTTAGGCACGTAAGGAGCTTGTAATTTAAATTTGCGCGACATAAAAAAGACTTAATAAATTTAGCCTGAGATAAAATATAATCTAAACTAAAAATCCCGCCAGATCAACACCTGACGGGATTTTTTGATTTTTCTTAGTCTAAATCAATTAGATTTTCCCTAAAGTATGAAGTCTGTATAAGATCTTCGCTACTTCTTCTCTTGTCGCAGCTTGATCTGGCATCAAGTTAGAACCTACGAATAATAGATTATCTTTAGCATATTTTGCATAACCGCTGAACCATTGTCCAGAAGCCACATCGCTATAAGATGAACTATCATTGCCTGGCATAGAATCACTTAAATTTCTCAAAATGATCGCCAATAATTCCACACGATTAACTGATCTTCCTGGTCTATATAAACCAGCATCAGCACCAGCTTCGTAACCTTTAACTACATTCAATTCCTTGGCACGGCAGATATATTGATATGACCAAGCTGAACTAATTACATCTGGGAAAGGCCCAGTTCCTCCACAATAATCTTCAGCACCTTCATACATATTGAAAGCTTCTAAAGCAATTTTAGCAATTTGATCTCTTTGCAAAAGACCTCCTTTATCGAAAGTCCCATCTGGATTACCAGTAATAGCACCAATACTCTTAACATATTCAATTGCATCACAACTAGCATCTGATTCAGCTACATCAGTGAAACCTGCACAGCTTACAACAGCATTTGCCTCATTATAAACTTTGAAAGTTGGAACAGCCAAAGCTGCACTTGTATTTCCAGCAGAATCTTTCACTTTAATTTTACAATCATTGTAAATTGCATTGTCCAATTCAGCGAAAGTAACAGAATTATTTCCGTTTACAGCGGCTGTAGTCGAAGAAGAACATGCGCCTTCATACATAATTGTACCAGCTTCATTAGAACTGAATACAAAAGTTGGAGTAGAATCATCAGTTGGGTTTTCAATTGCAGTTACAACAGCCAAAGTTGGAGCAACTAAGTCCAAAACTAAAGATTGTTTAACTTCAAATTCTGGAACACTCAAAGTACTAGTTAAATTAGTCGCATCCTTCACTTTAACTTTACAATTACTATGCACTCCTACGCTCAAAGAGTTGAAAACGATAGTATTGTTTCCAACAACAGCAGCGCTGCTTGCAGAAGAACAATCACCTTCATAAGTTACTGATCCAGCTTCACTAGTTTTGAAAGTGAATTCTGGAGTCTTATCGAAAGTTGGAGTTTCTACTGGTTCAATTACTGTCAAAAACGGAGCAAAATTCCATCCGTCATCTGGAATGATTACTAAAGGTTTAACTTCGAAATCAGGGAATTCCAAAGCGGCACTAGTTTTATTTGTACTATCAGTTACTTTCAAACTGCAATTAGTATAAGTACCAAAAGCTAATTCACTTAAAGTAATAGTATTTTCTCCAGCTACAGCTGCAGTGTTGGAAGAAGTACAATCACCTTGATAAGTGATAGTTCCAGCTTCACTACTGTCAAATTTCATTGATGGAGTTTTATCAATCGTTTCTGGCGCAATTGGATCTACCATGTCCAAAAACGGCGGGAAATTAATATACCATTCGTCTGGCATTGGTTCCCAAGGAGCGGCGCTAGCCACACCAACTGCCACGGTGCTGATTGTCAGCAACCCTGACGCTAGTTTTAGCAGAACATTTTTCATAGAATTTACTTAAAAAATACTTCATAAACAATAACTCATTTTAGCTAGATGTGTTAAACAAAGCATTTTGACAAATAAATAAAATGATTTAACATGTTGACGTTTAAAAACATTATTTTCCTGCATGAAATCTTCGAATTCCGCCAATGATAACGCATCATCAACCGAACTATTCCCCGAAATCACTAAAAAGCCAGCCAAAGCCGCGCCTAGCTCTTCTGGTATAAAGAGAATCGATTGCATTATTCAGACAGGCCGCCAATGGTATCAAGAAAACGTGCAAATTCATGGCCGCGACACTATTCCAGACGAAGAAGATCTCGACACAAAAATTCAACAGGCTATTATTAATGATCATAAAACTCGCTGCAATAAGGAGTTTATGCAGGGCGCCCTAGAAAAAATGTTTGAAATTATCCAAACAGCAATAGATATCTATTTTGACTCTGAATTGTCGGAAACAGAAAAACTACGCTTTTTAAAGAAAACCCAGGACGATATAATCGCTTATTTAGAGAGATTATTTGATGAAAAGTACCATAAATGCATCTCACATCACATAATTCGAAACTGCATGGCTGAAGTTAATACCTTAGAATGGACAGACATGGAATCGCTTATGAAAGGCGTAGAAACCCTGGAAAAACACTTCAATCAAGGATATTAAAAAATCAATTGACTTTATGTCAATAACGTCTATAATAAACACGGGCTGCACTGCCAAAATTTGGAGCACCACCCGTAATTTGATTCTATCTAGAATTTAGTTAACTTGATCTCTTTTAATCATATCAGCGCCCATTTCCTTGGCTGAACCACCCTTAATAAAAGGCGCCGCCTTATCAGCAGTCCAACGCACCCCTTTATAGATTTTACTCTGCATACCTTCATCCAAAGCCCTTAACTCCTCCTCAGGAACGCCGCTTTTTCTAGCCTCTTTTTTAATCGCTTCTACCTGCTTTTTAAAGCTGGAAGCTGACCATTTATTGGCTTTAAAGAAGTAATCCGCCACATCTCCTAGAATCGGAATGGCACCCACAAACACATCGGCTGTCTGCAAAGCCACAATTTTCAACATTGAAGTTCTGCTTAACCCGGCATTTCTGGCTTCATAAAGCAAATATAAACCGGATAACCCCGAACTTCCCAAATCCCCTAGTTCCGGAAACAAACTAATTAAAGCATCCAAACCGTATGTATCAGCCAATGTAGCAAAAGTATCCACTCTTTCTTGCGCATTTTTAGCAGTTTTCAGCCTGTCCATGATTTCTTTTTGCTGAGGGGTTAATTGGGCTTTTTCAGGACTTTTATTTCCACCCTCCACTTTTTGTTCATATTCTTCAATTTTACCTTTCACCACGTCGCCTCGAAGCGACTCACGCCCATGGTCAGACTTCACTAACACATCCTTCTGTTGCTCTCTCTTATCAAGTTTTTTATCATTTTTGTCTTTCATAATTTCTAACATAAATGTTTGTTTTAACTTCTAAATCCTTTTATTATACCACATTTTGTCAAAAAATCCACATTCCGTCTTGCCATTTTCCTTATTTACCAAAAAAATTTGCAATTAAATTGCGATATTGTATATTGAGCAAGCCTCAAAAACAATTAAGGCACAACCACATGCGTTCGTAGCTCAGCTGGATAGAGCGTTGGCTTGCGGAGCCAAAGGTCACAGGTTCGAACCCTGTCGGACGCACCATTTAAATTAATCCCTCAAGCTTTCAATAGCCGCTTTTTTGTTTTCCGCTTTGAAAATATACGATCCTGCCACTAAAACATCCGCGCCCGCCTCTCGGCATAAACGTGCAGTTTCAGCATTAATTCCACCATCTGCCTGAATTAATAATTTTGGATATTCTTTACGCAATTTTTTAATTTTATCTAAAGCTAAATCCAAGAATTTCTGGCCTCCAAACCCCGGATTTACGCTCATCACCAAAACCATCTCCACCATTGGCAAAACCTCACTGATCATTTCAATAGAAGTACCCGGATTAATGGCTACAGCCGGCTTCATTCCCAACTCTTTAATTTTCTGCAAAACACTATGTAAATGCTTAGTAGATTCCGCATGCACCGTCACCGAGCTCACCCCAATCTCCCCCAATTCCTCCAAATACTGCTCTGGATTCTCCACCATTAAATGACAATCCATCGGTAATTTAGTCTTAATACAGCGAATAACCGGCGCACCAAAAGTCAGATTCGGCACAAAATGATGATCCATCAAATCGACATGAAGCAAATCAGCAAACTGTTCAATTGAAGCAATTTCCTCATTCAATCGACCAAAATCAGCCGCCAGAATCGATGGCGCAATTAAAACTTTTTTAGCAATTTCCATGTTGTTCAGAAATTGGTTTATTATTTTTATCGAATTTTTCCTTTTCATTCTTAAGATTATCTTCAATTTTATTGATGCGACGAACATGTCTTTCTTCAGCGGAGAATTCATTGCTTAAAAATGCATCCACTACCTTAAATGCCTGCTCAGTTTGAATATATCTTTCACCCAAACACAAAACATTAGCATCATTGTGTTGACGAGACATCTTGGCAATTTCTTCATCAAAAGCCAAAACCGCCCTAATCCCCTTGCGACGATTAGCCGTAATACACATTCCAACACCACTTCCACAAAACAGAATTCCCAATGAATCAGCATTTTCCAAAACCTTTTCGGAAACTTCGCGAGCCATATCAGGATAATCGCTTGAATCATTGCTAAATACACCTAAATCTAAAACCGTATCTTGCCCTTTATCGGCAAATTTCTTTTGTAAATAATCTTTAACCTGATTTTTAAGATTAAAGCCACCGTGATCGGAACCTAAGTAAATTTTCATGCTTTTGTTTTTATGTTTTCAGCTTATTATAGCATCTTTTCCGCACTTTTTAAAAGAATTTTCTTTATTTTTCCCCATCTTTCCAGCAAAATAGGCTCAATCATTAAATCAGCCTCATGTCAGAAGCCATCTCTCTACAAAAAACCTTTGGCGAAACCATCGAAAAGCTAGGCGCTAAGTACAAGAACTTAATTGTCTTGGACAGCGATTTAAGCAGCAATTTGCATACGCTCAAATTTGCTAAGCTTTACCCGGATCGCCATTTCACGCTGGCTGGAGCTGAAAACACTATGATTCACCTAGCTTCCGGCATGATGGCGCGAGGAAAAATCGTGGTTTGCTGTGGGAAATCAGTCAAAATTGTTAATCACAGTTTTCAAAGCTTGAAAGCAGCCGTTGATTTACCTAATTTGAATATTAAAATTATTGGCCTCAATAGCGGCTTGAGCAACGCTGAAGAAGGCCCGGCTATGTGTTCTGTGGAGGATTTAAGCTTAATTCGTTCTTTGCCGAATTTCCGCATTCTCTCGCCTGCCGACGCTGTGGAAACCCGCCAAATGATTGAATACATGATCACCGAATACGGGCCATTTTACCTCAGACTACCGGCCAATCCCCTGCCCAATTTATTTGATCAAAATGAACTATATAATCCGGAAATCTGCCGAACCGTACATGACAGCGGTAATCAGGTACTGATTTTTGCTACAGGATCGAGCGTTCACCAAGCCATGGGGGCCGCCAGCAAATTGGAAAGTCGGGGAATTTCCTCCAAAGTTATTAGTATCAGCTCCATCACTTCTGTCTGCCAAGATAAATTAAAAGATTCCATTCAAAACAGCGATTTAATAGTCACAGTGGAAGATCATATTTTAAACGGCGGCCTGGGCAGTTCAATTATTGAAATCCTCAATCAGGAAATGCCCAAAAAGGTTCTACGCATGGGCGTAACTTTACCAGGAGAATCAGGAAAATTTGAAGAATTATTGGCCAAAAACCAAATCGACGCTCAGGGAATTTATGAACAAATTAAAGATAAATGGCTGGAAATTTAATTACAACCAAGTCACCTGATCGCCTTCTTTAATACCCAATTTATCAGTAGCACCACCTTTCAATTCCAATACATAACGAATCTCCACTCCTGAAGCATATAAAGGACAATGTTCTTCCTGACATGGCTGAGCCTCCCGAGCAATATTTGCTACCCGACGATTTTCATCTATAAACACAATATCCAAAGGAATCAGCGTATTTTTCATCCAAAAAGCCTGTTCGCTAGTTTGCTCAAAAATAAATAACATACCACTTCTTTCCGCCAGCTCGGTTCTATTCATCAAACCAATTTCCCTCTGCTTAAAAGTATCGGCAATTTCCACTTCAAAATTATGCACTCCTCTTTCCGAAGAAATAGCTAATTTCTTAGTAGGTAAGCCAACATTCAACATCATTTCCATATTGGACTCTGTTTGAATTTGTTGATTTGAAGATAAATTTTCACCGTTATTTGCAGGCATGGTAGGCATATTACAACCGGTCAAAAATATACATAAACTGAAGGCCAAAATAAATTCTTTCATATAAATTCTTAATCTATTACCCGCTAATTTTAGAACTTCTTGTTGATTAGTCAAATATTCCAGCTTTCTATTCAGGAAAGACCATTTTGCCGTAAATTTGCTCGCTACTTATATACGGATCCTCAAAAAATCTAGAATCCTTACTATTATTACGATTATCCCCCATCACAAAATAATGTCCGGCCGGAATTTTAAAAATCCTTTCATCTCCATAATTGAAACTTTTCCCCAACAAATAATTCTCCTTCAACAACTGATATTTCCCACTCCCATCCTTAATATAAACATTATTTTCCTGCAATTTAACCGATTCCCCAGGCAATCCAATCACCCTTTTCACATAATAATATTCATCACCAAATGAAAAAACAATCACATCAGCCCGCGCAGGATTGGCTTTCACTAAATCTCTTTGATCTATTAAAAATAGCTCACCCGGATGCATGTAAGGAAGCATTGAATCCCCTTCCACCTGAAAAGGCGAAATAAAGAAAATCAAATACAGCAAATGGGAAATTAAATAAAAATTAGTCATATTCATTCTCCTGATTAACATTTCCGCCCACTTTTCTTTCCAAACTTTCCAAAGCCACATCTAATTCTTCCTGACTTAATGGCTTATCATGATAAAAACTCTTCCCTTCAGCAAAATCCACCCCCTTAGCTTTCACCGTCTTAACAATAATCGCCACTGGCAAACGTGTTTCCGCAATCGCTTTTTCATAAGCCGCCAATAATTGATCCAAATCATGCCCAGCAAATACATTAATTGTCCGAAACCCCATAGTTTCAAATTTATCCGACAAAGGCTCCGCCACATTAGCATTTCTCACCAAACCTTCCATTTGAATGGTATTTTTATCCACCAAAACCACCAAATTCCCCAATTTATGATGTCCAGCCTGCAGCAAGGCCTCATAGCTCGCCCCACTAGCCATCTCCGCATCACCCATCATCACCCACACCTTATTGCGCGCCCGATCCGCCCGTAAAGCCATAGCTAGCCCCACCGCCGCTCCCACGCCCTGCCCCGGCAAAGAACTGGAAGCCGCCACCCCCGGAATTTTCGCCCTCGGATAAGCCGAAAGCAAAGCCCCCGTCTGTTTAAAAAATCTCAATTCATCTTTATCAAAAAATCCCAAATCCGCCAAAATCGCATACCAGGCCGGCGCAGCCCCGCTTTTGGACAGTATAAAATAATCCTGATTATCCGAACCTGGACGGGCCATATCCAATTCCATAATCGGCCCATCATTGGTTTCACCATAATAAAGTGCCACCAACATTTCCACAGCCGAAAGCGCACTACCGGTTTTCCCTGAACCTGCGGAAGTAATTTGTTTCAAAGTATCTATCCTGATTTGATTGGCCTTTTTTTTCAAAGCCGCCAAATATTCCTGAAAAGACATAAATTGCTTTTATTTATCTTAGGTTACCTAAATTCTCCGCTTTTTCCAACAAGTATTTTCGCAGTTTTTTAACCCAAACTCGCGAATTGCCAACCTCTCGTCCCGCCAAACTGTGAACAGACTCAATTCCGGCTAAATCACTTACCTGCAAAGCCTCATCTATTTCACCTAATTTCTCCATTCCATTACTTCTAAAAGGCAGCCACTCCAACAGCACTCTCGACAAATAAACAGCTAAAATTCCGCATAATTTATCCTCATCAAAATACAAATACCCATCGCTGATTATAAATAAATTCCCTTCGATTTCTGATAAATCAATCCCGCGCTTTTGTTTATCGACATTCACCGGCCACAAAGGTAAAACTTTCAATTCCTCCCCACTAACATAAATACGTTGGTCTTCCGGCCATGTTTGCATCTCCAATTCAACGAAATTTTTTGCTACAGGCAAATTTTCCAAACATTTTTGATATTGATCAAATAACAAAATTTTTTTATTCCAAGTCCTAAATTCCAAAATCGGCTTTTCCTGCTTTTCCATTATTTACTTTTATGACAGAATATCGCGGCTGACCAACTCAGGCAGCTTATCTAAATTTTATCCTTTCTTATGATTGAAGATCAAATCCGCCTTAGTTTAACAGAACTTGGCAAATTAAAAGAAGAGCTTAAACAAATCAAAAAAGATCTTAAATTCGAAGAGAAAATTGATAGTCAGGAATTTTTGGATTTAGAAAAAGCCTACAAAGATTTACGCAAGCAAATGAAGGATTTCAAGGATCAATGGGAAAGAGAATTGTTGGAAGAACCAACTTATCAAAAATTACGCGAATTAAAAGTTAAAAAAGAAGAAGATATTGCCGATGAAAGTGCCAAACTTTTCGCCTCTATTGCCAAATTACCTCAAAAATATGTCGATTTAAATTTAGATACTGAAAACGGCCCAGTAAAAATCCAAATCCAACCGGAAATGCGTTTATATTTAAATGGACGCGAAGAAAAGAAGCGCACTAATAGCACTACTTTAAACTAAAGATTTTCCTTAAGAATTTTCTTAGCCACATTTTCTCTAACACTTCTGACCATAGAGAAATCTTCCAAAAAGCCTTCATCCAATTCTTGAAATTGGGAGTAATTTGATGATGCTATTAATTGGCCGTCGCAGGCAGTTCTGAAAACAACATAAATACCATTTTCAAATTGAACCGTAGCTCTAGCAAAAAAAGCCTGAGGATACATTTTTGAATAAAAATTTATTCTTTGAATTACTTCTGATGCTTCCGAAGAATCATTTGCGTCAGCAATTTCACATAAATAATCTCGCAAACGAGGATATACACTCAATAAGTACAGAAATTTTTCTTTTTCTCTGCCTATTAAATAGTAATTCCCAGTTTGAAATTCCAGATTGTTCATAATCCCAATTAAAGCTTAGCAAGACTGGAATTATAAAATATTTTTCTCAATTTAGCAAGATTCGCCCGCCAAAGATCCCGCCGCCCAACTGGCCTGCAAATTAAACCCACCGGTAAACCCATCTACATCCAATATTTCGCCCGCAAAATACAACCCCGGCACAATCTTTGATTCCATTGTCGAAGGATTAACCTCCTCCAGTTTCACGCCCCCAGCCGTCACAAACTCATCCCCCGCTCCCCGCCCCACCACCGCCAACTCGAACTCCTTAATCCCCCGCCCCACCGCCAATCTAATTTCCTTAGAAACCTCCGCCGCCGTCAAAGTCATTAATTTCCCACCCTCCATCAATTGATCGGCAAAATTTTTCCCCGTCACCAGCTGAGCAGATTCACTTTCGGAAATATTTTTCAAAATTCTTTCCACCAATGAATGCGGCAAATAAAATGCCAAAATATTTTTCAATAATTTTTTCCCCTGCAAATCTTCCCTCAACTTTTCATCCAATTCTTCCGTCGTAATTTCCGGCATCAAATCAATTATCAAACGCGCCGGTGCAGTAGTAGAAACTTGATTATCAGCAGACAAAGATAAACCAAATTTTTCATAAGCTGCCAAAGCCGACAAAGCAAACACTGCCGGACCAGTCACACCTCTATGTGTAAATAACATCGGACCTGTTCTTTCAAAA
>JBOFLO010000004.1:0-50164 GCA_051657905.1 Candidatus Altimarinota bacterium
CGTCATCATCGGTGCAATGCTACTCATCACCGCTGTTACAGCACGCTTAAATAAAGCTTTTGAAACAGCCGCTGAAATGTGGATCACCATCATCGCTATGTTCGGTTTCCTTTTCGCGATTTTTTTCTTCGCCGATTCTTTCCCAATTAATTTGATTTTAGTGGGGATTTTTTCCGCTTTAATGGGTTGGCAAATGGGACCGACCATCGAATTTTACGGCTTAAATTTTAAACGTCGTAAATTTTTAAAAGCTCAGGGTTTGGATTTGAAAAATGGCGATGTTCCAACTGCCGAACAGGAAGGCCAATTTGAAGCAAGCTTAGCTCAAGATCCTCATGCCAATGAATGGAATAATGTCGTTTTCCAGGCCTTATTCGCCACTGCCTTCGCCGTTTTCGCTACCGCCGGAATAGTCTTCTTAACCGCCATTAATTTCAGTTTCCTCGGCGGCTTCCTCTTCATCGCCCTACTAATTTTAATTGTCATGAGCGTCCTCAATTTGCTCTTTTTTCGCTCAAAAATTTTCTCCCTGGTCAAATCCTATATTGCCGTAATCATCTTCACTTTATACTTACTCTACGATTTCGATCGCTTAGAAAAATACGCCGCCAGCGATTCCTGGGCTGCAGCAATTGATATCGCCGTTAATATTTATTTGGACATAGTTAATTTATTCATAAATTTGCTCGCCATTCTCAGCGAATCAAATTAAGAATTTATTAATAATATCTCTTCATCAGTGCACTGACATCGATATTTTCAATCGGTAAGTCCACCGCAGCCACTTCCGCGCGCCCCGCATCCTGATCTTCATAAGTCGGCATTTCCGCTTGATACAAAATCCCCACAGGATATTTATCCGTCTGGCGCGCTTTCGCCATTGCCGCATTCCAATCCGCACGATTGTAACCGGCTTCATTTTCCAATTTATAAGTATTCTGCAAAAAGTAAGCGTAAGTATTTATTTTATTAAAAGTCACACAAGGCTGAAAAATATCCACCAAAGCAAAACCTTTGTGCTGAATCGCCGCTTCTAAAATTTTAGTTAATCCCGGCGCATCCCCCGCCGATCCACGAGCCACAAAAGTTGCCCCCAAACTCAAAGCCATCGCCAATGGATTTAAAGGCTCCTCAATCGCGCCATTCGGCGAAGATGGGGATTTATACCCTTTGCACGATGTCGGCGCCATTTGACCCTTTGTAAGCCCGTACACCATGTTGTCATGAACCAGATAAGTCATGTCGATATTTCTACGAATCGTATGAACCAAATGCCCCGCCCCAATTCCATAACCTCCTCCATCTCCCGCATCCACCAACACAGTCAAATCACGATTAGCAAATTTCACACCAGTCGCAGTCGGAATCGCCCGCCCATGTAAACTATGCAATCCATAAACATTCACCCAATGCACAATTTTCCCACTACAACCAATATCAGACACATAAGCCACTTTATGCGGCTCGATTTGTAAATTAGTCAAAGCCTGTTTCACTGCCACCTGAATCCCAAAATCCCCACAACCCGGACACCAGTCAGGCTTCGCAACGGTATGAAAATCTTTTAATTCTACAGTCATTTTTATTTAAATTATTTTGATAAATTTTTTACAAACGCCTCCACAGCAATTCCAGGTTTTACATCAGTTAATAAGCCAAACCTAGCAATTTTTCTATAAACTTTTTCATTGATACTTTTCATAATTTTCTCTACCCCGCTACTTGCTTGTTCTGCTTCAAATTCATCTGTAGTTACTAATGCATAGTACAAAGTATTTCTATCTACATTAATCAAATCAAAAGAATCAAAGCTGGTGATATCTCCCAATACCGAGGCCATCATTGCCGCCTGTCTTTTCCTACTCTCATCACCCCTCTCTACTGATTTTTCTGTCGCTCCATAGGGAGAAAACAAAACCACTTCCGCTCCCAATCCTATCAATTCTTTAGTAGTTTCACTCTCACCACTCACCTCTAATATTTTCATTCCCTCCAAAGCTCTTTGTGTATTTAATTTTCGCTCATCTAAATATGATTTTTTCTCTCCCGCTTCATCCGCCATACAGTTATTAAGTTTTATCCATTGGGCTAACATAATTTTCCCTCGAGTCACAAATTCCTGATAATCTTGTTCGCCAGTCTCTTCTCGAAAATGCGCCTCCTCATAGCGATTAATAAAATCGTGAAATTTTCCCATGGCATCATTTACAGTTCTAATCACTGGCTGAATATCAGCTTTTAAATTGGGTAAAAGTAATTGTTCAGGTTTATAACCAAGTTGTTTAGCAACTTCATCAACGGCCTCATTTCTTAATTTCATAAGAATTATTTATTGAGAATTAATTTTGTTTTGTCATAAAGCTCATGCGCCGTAAATTGTCTCCCCGAATATTTCAAAATTTTCTGATCCATAAATATCCCGGTTTTTTCAGCAATATATGCACACATTTGTCCTTCATAATTCATCTCCACCCCAACTTTAAATTTACTTCGCGACAAAATATCTCGCACCACATCTGTATGAAATGGAATGAAATAAGTAATCTGCAAAAGATTCGCTTTAATTCCATCTGTCTTCAACATTTGCATTACTTCCAGCAATGCATCCTTAGGCGAACCCCAAGTCACAAAAGTAATATCAGCCTCTTCCGCCGCCCAAGCTGGCCCCGCAACGAAAGCCCCATCCCCGCCCGGCCCTACCAATGCTGGCGCCGGTAAATCCTGCAAACAACCAATCAATTTTCTCATACGTTTATCCTGCATCGCATTTCTATTTCCTTCAGTCTCAGTCAAATCTCCAGTCTCATCATGTTCATCAGTCGCACTGCGATGTCTGCCACCTTTCATCCCCGGCAAAACGCGCGGAGAAATTCCACTTTCTTCAAATTTATATCTCAAAAATCCATCATCAATTGTTTTATATCCATTCATGCGCAATTTTTCTACTTCAGCCTCATCCCGAATCAACCACCCCCGATCAATTTTCAAACCAGACATATCAAAAGCCTCCACATTCTTAATTGATTCCGCCATATGTTTATCCGAAACCACTAACACCGGCATTTGATATTTATCGGCAATATTAAACGCTTCAAAAGTTTTATAAAAAAGTTCCTGATAATCCCCGGGCGCCACCACCATTCTCGGAAATTCTCCCTGCGAAGCATGCATAATAAATTGCAAATCACTTTGCTCCGTTCTGGTCGGCAAACCTGTTGATGGCCCACCTCTCATCGCTTCATAAATCACCACTGGTGCTTCAATAATTCCCGCCATGCCAAGCGCTTCCGCCATCAATGAAAACCCACCACCAGATGTCGCCGTCATCGCTCTCACACCCGCCCAGGAAGCCCCCACCACCATATTCATCGCTGCCAATTCATCTTCAGTATGTTTCACAATTACATTAAAATCTTTCGCCGCATTAGCCATAAAATGCAAAATCGAAGATGAAGGAGTCATCGGATATTCCGCCACAAATTTCACCCCCGCTTTCAAAGCCGCAATTCCCACCGCATCATTCCCCGTCATTAACATTCGCGCGGGCTTGCCCTCAACCGCCTTCAATCCAAACCCAAATTCTTCCACCTTATAATTCTCCAAAACAAAATTATAACCCGCCCGCGCCGCCGCGACATTATTCTCCACAACAACTTCCCCTTTTCTTCCAAAAGCCTCGCGCAAAACATTCAAATAAATTTCCAAATCAAATTTCAGCAAAGCCAACGAAGCCCCAATCCCCACCGTATTTCTAGTAATATCCCCTTTCCCAACCTCCATCGCAATTTTCTTCAACGGCACTCCAAAAGCCAAAACTCCCGCCGGAAAACCATAATCTTTAATCACTTCACTATCATAAACCACGCCCCCACCTTGCACCATTTCCGGCACATGCAAATCCATCGTCTCTTTATTCATCGCCAATAATAAATCCAATCTCTCTTTATGAACTGAAACTTCAAAATCCCCCACGCGAATCACTGTAGAATTATGCCCCCCACGAATCAATGATGGATATTCCGCATTTCCAAAAATCGACAACCCCGCTCTCGAACAAGACAAAGCAAAAAAATGCCCTGCACTTTGAATCCCGAACCCCGCTTCACCTCCAATCATCCAGGTCACATCATTAATTTTTCCATTCGATAAGCTCTTTTTCCCAACCGGTTTTTTCACAGCTACAGCTTCGTTTTTTATTTTTGGCATTGTAAATTTCTTTTAATACTTTGCCAACTTTAGCACACCCTCAGCCCAAAATCGACTATATATTTTCCCTGAATTCTATTGGAATCATCTTATTTTTCCGCATCCAATTTCTCAATGAAATTTCCGTCGCCCCTCCCACTCGCACCTTTGGATTTTCCGTAGCCGAATTCAATTTATTAACAAATTCCAGCCATTCTTCCCAGGTCGGATTTTCATTATTCAACAAATTTTTTAAATCATTTGGTGTTTCAATTTTATTAAAGGAAAAAATTTTCTTCAAAATTCTTCTAGTTCCATCTTTTGGCCAAACTCCCCATTCTCTAAAATCAAAATCAATTTCACTACTAAAAAAATTTTCACTTCTCTGCCGAACTTTTATTTCCCTTTTCCGATATTCCGGAATTTCTTCCAAAAAATCCTCTTTAACCACCGCCCTCTCCACACTTTCTGGTATACTAATTTCCTCATCCACACTCGCTAAACTCACTTCCAAATCTCTCGCCACCTCTTCTTTAATCTCTTTAATTTCTTCTGCCAACGGAATAAATTTTTCCACTTCAACTTTCTCAACTTTAATCAACTTCACTGGAAAATTTTCCAATAATTTTCTTCCACCAATTTCATATGGAAAAAGAAAAGCATTGAAAATCAAAACCTTCCCTTTACTATTTTTCTCCGCCGTTTTAATTACATTTTCCAATTCCTCTTCCAACCCTTTTTCCACATCCCTAAAACAAAATTCCTTTCTAATAATTAAATTAGTCCCCGGCAATCGCACCTGAATTTCCAGCCAGTCTTTTCTATATGGATTAATTTCTTTTTGTTCCTTCACTTCTTCAATTTTCGCCAATAATGTTTTTTGAATTACCTCAGCAACTTTTCTATAAACTGGAAATTCTCTCAACCCATTATTTTCTAAATGTCTATTTCGCATAATTATAAAAAAACCTTAGGGTTTAAGTTACTCCAAGGTTTTAAATTTTGTCAAACACTAGCTAAAATCCAGATTATTTCAACATTTCCCCCACCACTTTATTAATCAATCCCCCATCTGCTTTTCCTTTTAATCTAGGCATAATCAAGCCCATAGCCTTGCCCATATCAGCTTTAGTATTAATCCCAGCCTCACTCAAAATTCCGCTAACCTCAGCCCGAACTTCCTCTTCACTCATTTGCTCAGGCATATAAGCCATTAAAATTTTCATTTCATCTTCTTCTTTAGCAGCCATTTCCGCATTCCCACCGCTTTTAAAAGCCTCAGCGGCATCTCTGCGCCCCTTCACCTCACGCTGTACAATCTGCAATACCGCCGCATCATCCGCTTCTTTTTTCTCCCCATCAGTTTCCCATTTCATAATCGCCGCTTTCAGCATACGTAAAGCCCCCTTTTTCAATTCATCCTGAGCTTTCATCGCTGCAATTAAATCCGCCTGAACTTGTTCTTTTAAAGTCATATATTTAAAACAAAATAACGCCATCATCTTAGTTTAGATGATGGCGTTTGGCAATCTAATGCAATTTACAGCCTACACTCCAATCTTTCCTTTATTCAATTCATAGCGCAAAATTTCTCTGAAACGTGAACTTAATTCCATTTCCACATTTCTTCCATTTTTAACTTGTCTTCGCACCGCTCTAAATTCAAATTGCTTCATCACCCTCTCCACCACTTTAGCATCGGCATCCGGCATCAATTCCTGAACTTTTTTCAACAATTCCTGCAATAATAAATTATTTTCCTCACGAGTAGTTAAACCACGCGGCAATTCAAATTTCACTATTCCAGATTTTTCAAATTCAGTACGCTCTTCAGTTAATTTTTCCACCACAATTTTCTCCGCCTTATTGTCAGTAACATCATCCCAACCCGCATCAATTTCTTGTAATTCCTCAGCCTGAGTTTTCGGTTTAGTTTCAACAACATCATCCCATCCAGCATCAATTGCCTCCAAATCCATCATATTTTGAAAGAATTGATCTTGCACTTGGGCTGGAGCAGTTGCCGGAGTTTTCACAATTGCAGCAGGGGCCTTCTTATCCATAATATGGCTGATTCCTCCATGGAAAATCTCATCCATTTTCTCCAAAAGCACATGCTTTCTTCCATCAGCAAAACGCATTTTCACCACATCACCAATACCTCTGGCATTGAAGAAATTACCATCAATAACTGCCGCACGCTCAGCTCTTTCAGCTTTATCATGGCCAAGCCCTCTAGCATCTTCCACTATTCTTCTCGCCAATTCTTTCATACGAACAACATCAGCGGCTGGAAGTCTTCTTTCCACATTGCTCAAATTCCAAGTTTTCACCGTTTTGTATAAATTTCTCAAAGCAGGATCTTTCAAACTCACCTCTAATTTTTCCGGAGTGCCAAACCTATCGTACATGTACATTGTTAAACCCAATTGCACATCTCTTTCCAATTGTTTGATCTGAACTTTCTGTTCTGGGCTTGCCATACCTACATATGGCATCAGCATCGAATCCAAAAGACTGCTGTCAGGCTGAACAATAAATTCCCCATTTTCCAAAGTAGATTTCAAAACTTTATTTTCCGACATTTTCAAAATTTTCGCTGCATGCAAAGTTCTAGCTGGAACTGTTTCCACTGCTTTCACCGGTTTATCAACTTTTGGAGTATGCACAATCTGATTTTTTACAATCGGCATAGGCGCAACCTGCTCTTTCACAGAAGGCATAACTGGCGCCAAACTCTCCACCGGCGCAGCATTTCTCACAGAACTACTAGCCATCGGTGCCGGCATCTCATTTTCACTCATATCCTCAGCCACTTGTTTCGCCCCAAAAATCGCCATCACACCCAAAGCCGCCGCTCCCATCCAATTTCTAAATTTCTTCCAACCGGAAGTTTTCTTCGCCGGTACCTCCTCCACTTTCGGTCTAGCCAGCGGTCCCGGAATAATTTGCGCATGTTTAATTCCCGGCACAGTTGGTCTTTCATTTAATTCACTATCAATTTCTTCGAAAGACAATGTAGGCAATTTTTCTCGAGTCTCCGGTAGTCGTCCTGGAATAAGTATTCTTTCGCCATTTTCAATCATAATTTGCTCTACCTCCGTTAAAAGATCCGGAGCGGATTTCAAACTTACCGGAGCCTTAGGAAAAAACACTCCTGGCAAAGTCGGTTCATCCACAATTTCATTAGTCGCCTCATCTTCAATTTGAAACATCAAATCTTTCGGCACTCCTGCATTACGCAAAGAAGGCCTAGAAGCTTCAATTTGCTCTTCCCCCGTCTTTTTTACTTCTTCTAATGCTTTTTTATACTCATCTCTAGTTTCTTCAGTCATCTGTCCCATTGCTAGCGCTTCCGATTCTCCCAACCCAGTCACAGTTTTTGGATAAGTATGCACAGGTGGTCTATTTGGTACAATTATCGGTTTATCCGGCAAAGCAACCGGTCTTAATGGGTGATTATAAAATTCCCCAATCCCATGTCTGGTTTCTCTAGCTGTATTATTTTTCACCAATCTCAAATGAGGCACAACTCCACCGCCACTGCTAACCAAATCAGATTTCATTTCAGCTGTATTCTCTGTTCGCGTAGTGCCGTCACTCTCTATTCCAGTTGCAGACTCATTTCCTAATTGATCCGCAGGCTTGTTTTCTTTTAAAGACATATACTTTAAAAAATGATAAGAGCCTATTAAATAACAAATTGCACAATATGTCAAGATTTATTATTAATTTGCCTACTCTTATAACAACAATCTTGCCCAAATATTTCTTATATCACTATCCCAAATCACCCAATTTTAACAGCCTTTCGTCACATATTAGGCTACAACCTTTTGACAAAAGCACCCTTTATTATTAGATTCAAGCAAAGTAGCCTAATCATCTATGCCAACTAACTCCCCATCTCTCATCGAAATTCCCTCCGAATTTACCTCTAAGAATGGGGATTTAATAGATTTTTCTAAATTGGCGGCAGACTTTTCTAGCGACTCTAGTTATGATTTAACCAGAGAGTATCTTCATTTACATCAGAATCTTGCCGAGTCAGGTCAGGAATTAAATGAAAATCAGGTTAAAATTCTTCTATTGGCTTCTATAACACATGGCCGCGTCGAGTCGATTATGAATAGCCGTGATGATTATTCAAGTGCGAATTCTCTTGAAAAAGAGCGAGCTGTTGAAAGACATCAAAGACTTGCCACTGAACTAGTTAAACATCTATCGAGCGAAGAAATCACGGGAATTGTTGAGGCTGTTTTTAATAAGACGAGCAAGCTTAGCGAAATATTTACTTCTATTCCCAGCATCAGTCCCCTGCGAACTGCTATCAAGGCTTGGGTGGGGGCTGGCAACTCCATCTCACCTCAAGTAGAAAAATTGGTTTTCGATATCTTTTCTGATCAGTTAACTCTTTTGATTGAGAAATCGGCTAATCAACCAGTACTTAAAAATTACTTAAATTCCAAACAAGCAGAAATCACTGAAATTATGGAAAAAATGCCTCTTTCAGTCTTGGGCTCTCATCTAAACAATCAAACCAGCAAAGCCAAACAATTCAGCCACGCCGCCTATCTCTGGCGCCAATTCCTTACCCCCACCACCGCCGGTCAACAACCCTGGCAGGAAGTACCTTTTGACAAAGACAATTCTAAAGATATAGTTGCCCAATAAAACTATGCACCTTCGCGACATCAACTCCGACAATTTAGAAAGCTTGAATGATCAAATTTCCGAACATGGTTTGATACTTAAAAATGCTACGGTAGTCAGCCATCAAAGATCTCAAGTAACCAATCTGGGAGTGAATTCCGACGGCTACCTAGCCAAATTCAATCAAATCGATTTCTCTTCTAAATCCACCGTTATCGATGTTAAAGGCCTGCATATTTTACCTGGTGCTATCGATACACATGTCCACTCCCGCGATGGCGAACAGTCTTATAAAGAAGACTGGGAAACTATTTCTCAGGCCGCCACAGCTGGTGGAGTAACCACAGCTTTTGGCATGCCCAACACTAAGCCTCTTACTGATTCCGCAGCTTTACTTCAAAATCGTTTCAATTTGGCCGCTAAAAGTTTAATTAACTATTCCGAATTTATCGGCTCTTTAGGTGAAAATGACGAAGAAATCCTCAATGATTGGGTTCAACAAAGCGCCTCAGGCATTAAATTATATCTAAATCAAACCACCGGCGGCTTCACCATCACCGTCGAAAAAGCCCTCCAATTAGCAGCTCGCCTAGCCAATAAAAATCTCCGCCTCAAATTTGTCCTGCACGCCGAAGGTGACACTCTCAAACAAATCGCCGAACCTCTTTTAAAAATGGGCCATCGCGTCCACGTTGCTCACATTTCCCTAGCCGAAGAAGTGGATTTAGTTCATCAACTACAAAAAAAAGGCTATCCAATTACAGCCGAAGTAACGCCTCATCACCTCTTCATTTCCATCGAAGAAATGCGCGAAAAAGTCCGCACCGATATTTGCGAACTATGCGAAATGAAACCCCCTCTTTCCCCTAAAACAGATTTACCAAGACTTTTCCAAGGTCTAAAAGATGGCTCCATCATAAGTCTTGCCACTGATCACGCTCCACATACTAAAGAAGAAAAACAAATCGCCCTCGCTGAAAATAAAATTGTCTATGGAGTTCCAGGAGTTCAAGAAATGCTCCCCCTCGCCCTAACTCATCTCCCTCCGCAAAACTTCACTCTCCAAGAAATCGTCGCCCTAACCTCCACCAACCCCGCCCGCCATTTCAACCTCGCCAATCGCGGCCAAATCACCAATAATTCCTGGGCAGACCTAGCTATTGTCGACCTTCACAAAACCTATCAATTAGGCGATCAAAATCACCCAATTTTCAGCCGCTGCGGCTGGACACTTTACCAAGACTGGCCGGTTAAAGGCGAAATCTTAGCCACTTTAGTCAACGGCCACTTCGCTTTCGCCAATCAACAACACAGCCAAAAAGCCTATTCAACCTCAGTCGAATTTAAACGCTAACCACCACCCCCAACGGTTCCAACTTCTAATTATCGACTAAAAACAACACGAAGCCAGCCCAGCCGGGCTGTATCGCTGTTTTTTAGTGTCGCAGAAATGTCGCTTTTCTGCTATAATACCCCGATATCATCGTATTATGATTAAAAGCACAAATTACACACTAAAAAAATGGGTTTTTGGAGCGGCCGCTTTCATTGCCGTTTTTACTTCAGAAGCCGCCTTCATTATTGGTACCAGTAATTTCTTGAGTCAGGGATTGCTTAATTGGTTACCAATTTTATTGGTTTTAGTTAGTGCTGGAGGAATTATTAACTTCGGCTTAAATTTACTGCTAAGCAAAAGATTGGGAGTTAACAGAAGTCTTACAGTTTCTTTCATCTTATTGATGTTGCTGATAGTTGTCAGTTTTTATATGCAGGGGAATCCCGCCATCTATCTGTTTTTGACATTATTGGTAGCCAGTTTGAGCGGAGATGTTTTTGACATTTCTATCACTAATTTGGCAGGAGCTTATGTAAATCAAAGACAAGCCAAAAGTTTTTTACCATTTATTCACGGGGTTTTCGATATAGCTATTTTAGCCGCTTCAGCCATGCTTTTCCTTTGGTCATCAGCCAGCTGGGAAATTGATCCGCTTTGGCTGCTCATCATGGGTATAACTTTGCTAATTCTAGTCATGATCTTGATTAACCGATTGTTCAACCCGGTTGTTCAGGATAGAGAGTTACAAGAATCTCAGTTGAACAATGCGTCCGGAAGTGTGAAAAATAGTTTGAATTTCGTCTTTAAAAAATCCCGTTTATTTTACTATTTAGCTTGGTTGTTTTTCTTCTTCGGAGCCATGATGGTTCTAGTCGTTTATGTCTACGATCAAGCTTTTGTTGAGAATCTAGCCGGCGACGATTTAGTACGTTTCATAGCCCTGATCAATTTCATCTCGGTAACGATTAGTATTATTTTTGATTTCTTTTTCTTGAAGAAATGGATGTATCGTCTAGGCGTTGCCAATTCCATCATGATTTTCCCCTGGATAATGTTTTTACTTTCTCTGGTATTAAGTATTTGGTCCAACAGTTTATTGATTGCCGCCATTTTCTATCTTTTTTATAACTTTGCCTATTATTCACTGGTCAGCGTAGCCACCCAGTCCATGTTTGGTTTGGCTCCTCACGCTGTCAATCAGCAAGCCTATTTTTTAATCAAAGGTGTTACGCCCTCAATTTCAGCTTTGTTCGCATCTGTATTGGTAACCATTGGACTTCATCTTACCAATAACAATATTCTGGTGGTGACCATGATGTTAGCTGTCACAATGGCAGTCAGTTTGATTTTAGCCCTGCATGTCAAAAAACAATATCAAAAATCCCTGTATGAAGCCCTGGATGGCGGTGATGCCTTGTTAAAACGCAATGCAGTAGAACTTACGGGTGAGCGAGTTCAGCTGGAAAATGGAGAGAAAATGCTCAGACAAATCGCCTTAGATACACAGGAATCTGTGGAGCTTCGTCAAAAAGCCTTGCTCAGTCTGGTGGAGATCGGCAATCCCAATTCAATTCGTGAGTTTTTAATAATTGTGGAAAAAGATAAAAATACTCGTTTGCGTTATTACGCCATTCAAGCCATTAATCTTGTTCTTAAAAAAGTAGGCGAGAAAAAACTTAATAATATGAGCGTAACTCGTTTCTTAGTGCTTGATGTCTTCAACAAAGTTTATGAAGAAAATCTGCCTTTACCGCTTAAGTTGGAAATTAATGAAATTTTAAAATTATTCGGTTTCAATGTTTTGGTGGATTTCTATCAAAAGCATTTTATTGCCAGTTCAGACTCTTTAAAAGCCAGTATTATTGAAGCTCTTTCCGTCTCCAATGATCGAGGTCTCATCACTTTATTAGAGCCATTTTTAGAAAATTCTGACCTTGGCATACGTGCCGCTGCTATTGCCAGTTTATGGAAATTTGAAGAAAAACGCGTTGTTCTAACCAGTCAAATGATTAAGATTTTTTCTGAAAAAGATCATGCTTCTCGTTTGGCCTCTCTCAAGTTAATTAGTCAGTTGGGAATTAAGGAAATGGACAATTATGTTTTGGATTTAGTGGCGGTGCCTGATGAAGATGTTTCAATTGTCGCCATAATCACTTCTATCGGTCTGGGTAAAGCTGGAGGTATAAATGTATTGATGCGCAAATTATTAAATGCCATCACGCTTGGACAACCTAATGTTATCAATTGTATTTTCAAAAGATTTTACCTTTTGCCACCCAAAATGAAAAAGAAATTTCTGACAGAAATACGCTCACTGAGTTCGGCTAATTTTGACAAATTAAAAGACTTCTTCCTAAACTCCGACCAATATTATGATCTGGAATTAGCCAATTTATTCAGTTCATAAAGCCATTTATCAAAAACTCACCCTTTAATTGCTATAGCAAACATTATACCAAAGCTCTAAATCAAAGCCTCCATTATTGATCATATTTTGCACATGTTCCAAACATTCTTCGATATCTAATTCCTCTTCTTTAGTCAATTCCACGCTACCTTCTAATTTGAATTTTTTCTTGTAAAATTTTTTAATCAAATTTATAGCCACATCATCATCCGGCCATTTTTTATATTTTGCTGACAAGACTTCGTTCTGCAATTCCGCAGTACTATTCAAAACCACATAACCTTTACTATTTTGCAGTCGGCCTCTAGTTTCCTTCAAAACATTCCTCAATTCTTTTGCCCGAAAAACCTTAACCCAATTCAAAATATCTGCATACATCACAGCCACTTTTTTGTCGGCTTGATCTAAAGCATTTATTCCAGCCACCACTTCATATTTCTCCCGCTTTGTCATGGAATTTTACTTAAAATAAGGAGTGGATTCTACGTACTTACCTTCAGTTTGTCAAATATAGGCTTAATTTGTTGAACTCGCCTTTTTAATGTTACTATAACTAACAATTAACCTGCTTGCTCAATGCCACTAACATCAAGCCAAGAAGCCATAATCGACCAAACCGTCGAATTCGTCAAAGCCACCCTAGCAGATGCCGAGGGCGGTCACGACTGGTGGCATATTTATCGCGGCTGGCAAACCGCTAAACACTTAGCCAAAACCGAGCCTGTCGATTTATTTATCGTCGAATTAGGTGTCCTCTTACACGACATTGCTGACTCCAAATTCCACAACGGTGACGAACAAATCGGCCCAAACAAAGCCCGCGAATTCCTACAATCCATCCATGTCGACACGACAATTGTCGACCATGTAGTCAAAATCATCGAAAACATTTCCTTCAAAGGCGGTAAGCATCAACAATCCTTCCGCTCCCCCGAACTGAACGTCATCCAAGACGCCGATCGCCTCGACGCCCTCGGAGCCATCGGCATCGCCCGCACCTTCAACTACGGCGGCCACAAAAACCGCCCCATCTACGATCCAAACATCAAACCAAACCTCCAAATGACCAAGGAGGAATACAAATCCAGCAACGCCCCCACCCTCAACCACTTCTACGAAAAACTCCTCCTCCTCAAAGACCGTATGAACACCAAAACCGGCCGCCAACTCGCCGAACAACGCCATCAATTTATGGAACAATATTTAGAGCAATTCTATCAGGAATGGGACGGGCAAAGGTAGTAATTGACGAAATGGCGAATATATTTTATAATCGCCACTAAGTTAATTTTCACAAATGAAAAACACTAAAATTGTTTTAGCTCTAGCAGGGGCGATTTCTAGCGCATGTACCACCCCTCAAGCCTCATCTCCTTTGGAAGTCCATCTTCCTGCTCAAGCTCCTCAGCAGCAAAATATTCAAGAAGTCTCGGTTCTTCCACCTTCCCAATCTACAGAGATTGTTACGGTGACAGAACGAATGAGATGGAAGCTTTTTGAAAATCAATGCAGCAGTGAAATGTGGGAAAGTTGTGGAAGAGAAGTTAATAAGCGTTTTTTTGATTTAACTAAACTGATTCCAATCTCCGAAGACCGAAAATGTCGCCGCGATGGTGATTATGAACCAGGCTGCGTGGAAAATATATATCGGCAAATTTATGGAGAAGACGCTCGCTTAACAGCTTTGGAAAAATTAGATAATGCTTGTGAACAAAAAACCCTTATCTGTAATGAAGAAGCTCTTTCCAATTGTGACAATAACTGTTGGAAAAAAATTCAAAAACAATTGGAAGAAGGCTATAAAAATATAATCACAGAGCCGTCACAAATTAAATAAGCCCCCCTCCCGTAAATTCCCAATATCTTTAAAAAATAAATAAAAAATGTTCCCTTTATTTTTTAAAGATATTGGGAATTTACACATGGCGGAAACGACGGGACTCGAACCCGCGACCTCCACAGTGACAGTGTGGCGCTCTAACCAGCTGAGCTACGTCTCCATCTAATTGTTTGCAGTTACACAACCTAAACTAACGTCACGAGTGAAATTTCAAGCAAAACTGCCCCGCAAATATAATCAACCATTATCCATTTTGCAAGTGAAAATCGCCTGATCTATGCTATAATAATTCGGATATCACTCAGCAGTAAACCGCAATCATGTACGAACATAAACAAAAACTCGAAACCATTGCCACTGAAGTTAGCAACGCTCTACAAAAAATCGACCTTCAACAATTAAAAAATCGCATCATTGAATGCAATATCTTAAGTCAGGAACAGGATTTCTGGAATGATCAGGAAAACGCCCAAAAAATCACTAAAGAACAAGCCGCTCTGCAGAAGGAAGTTGAATCCTGGGAAAAAATCAAAGCCGAAGTCGAAGAACTTCAGGCCCTAGGCCCCACTATCAAAATCGAAGAAGACCCCGACTCCGCCCAAGATTACAAAAATATGATCGATAATCTGGAGATCAATTGGCGAAAATTGGAAACCAAAACTTTCCTCAATGGCAAATACGATTCCAATAACGCAATTTTGAGTATTCACGCTGGGACCGGCGGCAAAGACGCTATGGATTTCGCCGAAATCCTTTTGCGCATGTACATCCGCTACGCCGAACATAATGACTACACAGTAGAAATTATGGAAAAATCCGCCGGTGAAGAAGTAGGCCTTAAATCAGCCACAATTTTGATCAGCGGCTACATGGCTTACGGCTATTTAAAATGTGAAAAAGGCGTACACCGCTTGGTTCGCAACTCCCCTTTCAACGCCAAAAATTCCCGCGAAACCTCCTTCGCATTAGTAGAAGTAATGCCCGATGTCGATATTTCCCATCACGCTCAAATTAATAAAGATGATCTGCGTATCGACACTTTCCGCGCGGGTGGAGCTGGTGGTCAAAACGTCAATAAAGTTTCCTCCTCAGTTCGAATTACCCATCTTCCCACCAACCTCGTGGCCGCTTGCCAAACTGAACGCTCCCAATTGCAAAACAAAGAACGCGCCATGAAAATCCTTATCGGAAAACTCACCGAATTAGCCGAAAAACAACAAGTCGCCGAACTCAATCAATTAAAAGGCGAACCCGTCCAAATGAGCTGGGGCAACCAAATGCGCTCCTACGTCTTCCACCCCTACACCATGGTCAAAGACCATCGCACCAATCACGAAGAACGCGACGTCAACAAAGTCCTCGACGGCGAAATCGATGGATTTATCGAAGCGGAATTGAAGTCATAATCTTTACAAAAAAACAGCCCGCAATTTCTTGGGGGCTGTTCTTGCAGCAAGGCAAGACTGGTTCCGTCACTTAAATTATAAGGGCTGATCGTGCTGGAAACAAGGGGAATCGAACCCCTAAGACATGATTTGACAGAACCAGTCTCGCACCAAGCTACTCCCCTCGCGATCAGCTTGTATGCACTATAAAAAACCAATATTAAAAAAGTATAAAGTTTTGCTTAATTTCAGTACTACAATTTGAGATGGTCCTCCTTATTCCGAATCACCGCCAATTTCAATTCGGCTTCTTTCACCAATTTATCCACAAACAAAATCCCATTCAAATGATCAATTTCATGCTGCACTACACGCGCATTCAAATCACTTAATTTCAGCTTTTGTTCGCGACCTTTGGCATCCTGATATTTAACCACAATATCTTTAAATCTCTTCACATCATCAAAATAATCCGGCACACTCAAACATCCCTCCTCACCAATTTCCATTTTTTCCGAATGAGAAATAATTTCTGGATTAATCATCGGGATAACCACTTCCTGAGGAGTTTGTTGATTTAACATCACAATCACTACCCTCAATAATTCCCCAACTTGCGGTGCCGCTAAGCCACAGCCACTTTCCTTTTCCATTGTGGCCTCCATATTTTTAATCAATTTCAAAATATTTTTATCCACTTTTCGAACTGGCTGAGAAATTTGTCTCAACTTTTGATTATCCGTGCCTGTTTCTACTTTCAATAAAGCCATTTAAAACAAAATATTAATTCTTAGATAGTGTACTCTACAAACTTTTCATTTGAAAATCAAATTTTTTGGATTAAGATAGCCTCTCTCAATCGGTCAGCCAATATGGCTGTGCCCATTGAGCTTAGCTTGATCATTGACATGTTCGAATTTAACCCAAGGAGGGTTTCATGGAAAATTGGCTGATTCGCTATGCGCTTTACTTCCTTGTCGGTGCTGTTTTCAGCTTGTCTTTGATGAGAGTCGCCACCCCCAACCTCTTGTTCTGGCTGTCGCGCCTGCCTTACTGCTCGCCCAACTGGATGAGCCTCTGGCGCATCCCGCTGGTTTGGCTTGGGTTCATGTTGTACCTCAGCGGAAATCACTTCGTCGGCCTGATGATCGTGGTCTTTGCCCTCACCCTGGATCGCCTCGACGGCAAGATGGCCACGGCCATCAAGAATCAACTTCGTCCGCTTCCCCACCGGGAGGTGCAACCCAGCAGCCCGGAAAAGCCCTATCTTCAGCTGGTCAAGCCTATTCAGTTGGAGGAAGGCGAACTTTTTCAGGGCAAGCTGGTGGCCTGGCATCTGTTCGACCGTCAGGATCGCCGCGCTCAGCCCAGCCGTGATCGCCAGATTTTCCTCGATGAGTGGGTTTTTCCACATATTCAAGGACAAACCTGGCTACCTATGTTCAGGCTCAGCAAAGATCAGCAGCTCAACCCGCCCGCCCGCCGTCTCAGCTACACCGGCCTTGGCGAGTGGCTCGACCCTCTGGTCGACAAGCTCAACTTTCTTCCCTTGTATGTCTACTTGGCTTCAAGGCAGGAATTGGCTTGGTGGGCTGTTCTACCCATGTTGGTAGTAGACCTGATCAGCACCATCATTCGCAAACCCTTCACTGAGTTGCCCATTTTGGGCTGGCTCAAGAGCTGGGTTCGCCAAACCGAAGCTGGACCCTTCGGCAAAACCAAGTATGTCTTCCAATTTGTCACTCTCTTGGCCTTGATGCCGTCGCTTGCTGGTTGGCTTCCTTCCAGCTCGCACCCGGAATCCCGCCTGATCGCCTCAACTTTCTTGTTGATCGCAGTCTTCGCTGGATCCATCGGCGTCCTCAGCCGATTCACTCTCTTTAGCCTATTGTTGCACAAGTTGGCCTTGGCCAAAGCCTATGGTCGTTTCAGGAGCCTTTACCGGCACGAAGAAACCCCGGACGGCACATCTATCCCCGTCAGCAAGCAGAGCGATCAGTGAACCCCTTCACCGATCCCACCACCCCCATCCCTTGGCAACAACCTCTCTTACCTTCGAACATTCAAAAGCTTCTCGCTCTTACCCGATTATCATCCTAAAAAATGGTCCTCGGGTTCTTCCCAGTCCCCTAATTAAAAAACTCCCTCAAAAAAATAAGCAGCGCAGGGAAAAGGAAAAAATACATTTTTTAAAAAATAAAACTGGACTCCTTTTTTAAAAAATGTATTTTTTCCTTTTCCCTGCCGTCGTTAATTTTTTAATCCAACACCTTTTTTAATTAAGATGTAGGAAAGCAAAGCTAAAACCACAGTCATCGCACTTAACATCCCCAAACTCATCCAAACATTCAAATCCGATGTCCCATGAAATCCATAACGAAACCCATCCACCATATACAAAATCGGATTGAAACGAGAAATCACCTGCCAAATTTCCGGCAAATTATTTATCGAATAAAACACCCCTCCAAAATACGTTAATGGAGTTAAAATAAAAGTCGTAAAAATCCCAATATCATCAAACTTTCTGGCAAAAATCGCATTAATCAATCCACCCAAAGAAAACACAATCGCCGTCAACAGAATGAATAATAAAACAATTCCAAAATTATAGACCACTGGCGTAGTAAAAATCGCCGAAATTAAATATACAATTATCCCCACTAACAATCCACGCAGCACGCCTCCCGCTGCATACCCAGCAATGATCACCCAAACCGGCACTGGAGAAACCAGTAATTCTTCAATATTTTTCTGAAATTTAGATCCAAAAAACGAACCAACCACATTCGAATAAGCACTATTAATCACCGCCATCATCACCAGGCCTGGCACAATAAATGACATATAAGGAATACCATTAATATTCGCCACCTGCGACCCGATAAACCCTCCGAAAATAATAAAATATAAAGACTGCGTAATAACTGGTGGCAATAAAGTTTGCGCCCAAATACGCAAAAATCTCGAAACTTCTTTATAAACAATTGTCCAAAGTGCAATCAGATTGTATTTAACAATTTCCATTTCTAGCTTTTTAAAATATTTAAAAATAACTGATCCAAACGATTATTTTTCGGTCGAATATCCAAAATCGTAATCCCCGCTTTCGCCATTTCCGCACTCAAATTAGTTAAGCTATCGCTACTAGCTAAATCGGCTTCTATCAAGCCTTCTTCTGCTACTTTTAATTGATATTTTTCCACTTTAGCAGCTGTTTCCACCAACTCACTCATACTGCCATGCCCACTTTTCATTTCCACCGTCAAAAGATAAGATTGTTTGTCTAAACTTCTCAATAATTTTTTCACTGAATCGTTTTTAACAATCTCTCCTTGTTTAATAATCGCTACATTTTTACATAACTGTTCCACCTCTTCTAAATAATGTGTGGTCAACAAAATCGTTGTCCCATCTTTATTAAGTTCTCTCAAATAATCCCACATCCCATAACGCAATTCCACATCCACGCCGGCTGTTGGCTCATCCAAAAGCAGCAATCTTGGTTTATGAATCAATGCTCTGGCGATCATTAATCTTCTTTTCATCCCACCTGATAATTGCATCGATTTAGCATTTCGTTTCTCCCACAAATCCAAACGATTCAAAATCACCTCAGCTCGATTTGAGGCTTCCTTTCGCGTTAATCCAAAGTAACCACCTTGCGTAATAATTATCTCAATTACTTTTTCAAAAATATTAAAATTAAATTCCTGAGGAACCAAACCAATTTGTCTTTTAGCTTTATCCAAATCACTATCAATATCATGCCCAAAAACTTTCACCGACCCACTAGTTTTATTTAACAACCCGCTCACCACCCCAATAATTGTAGTTTTCCCAGCTCCATTCGCCCCCAGCAAAGCCGAAAAATCTCCTTCCTCCAATTCCAAATCAATCCCCTTCAATGCCAAAGGGCCTTTTTTATACTGCTTCACCAACTGTTTTATTTCCAATGCTTTATTCATGCGACATTACGGGTTTATGGCTAATGCCCGCAGATTCTACCACTCCCCATCATCCCTGTACAGTCTCATATTAAAAAGAAAAACCTCCCTACGCGAAGCGCGCAGAAGTATCTTAGATTAAAATTTTCTATTTAATAGGAACTGATAGATAGCAACAACCATTTCTTCACGCGTAACTAATCTTCCTGGTTCTAATTTCATTCTTCTAGCAGGAAACATTTCATATTTTTGTGCTGCGCCTGCATAAGCTGCAAACCAGTCATTTTGACTTACATCTTCATAAGTGAAACTCAATTCTTGCGGCAAATCCAAGCCAACCACCAGCATTTTCAAAAACTCTGCGGTACTCAGGTTCGCCATCGGACGCAAATTTTTATTCCCATCAGCAGAAATCATTCCCAAGAAAGCTGAATTCATCACATATTTTGTATACCATTGATCATCCTCCACATCGGCAAATTTACCTTTATTATCAACATCTTCCCATCTTTTGCTTTTAGTCAGCAAAATAGTTTTAACCGCTTCCGCACGGCTAACCTGGCTTTTTCCATCAAAATAATTATCTTCTTTCACCTCCACCGCTCCACGTTTAGCCAATTCATTGGCTGCACGCCCGACCAAATCCCCTGTCCCCAAATTTTTAAAAACAGAATGATCAAACTTCTCCACAGTCGGAGATTCAAAACTATTTTCCTCAATAATTTGAAATCCACCCCCCGAATAATCCCAGAAAACCCGAGTAGCCTCAGGCTTAACCGCTACCTTGCCTCCAGGCTCATCCACTTCCTGCCCCCCAAAAATCGAGGTAAGCGCATCGCTCCCAGTTTTACTAATTATTCCGCTGGTATTGGCGGCCAGCACAGTCAATATCCCCACGGCCAAACCAGTTGCAGCTGTGATGATTTTTTTTGTTTTAGACATATTTTATTTAGGCATATTAATCGAATCATTTAATTATAAAACAAAAGCCGGAAAATGTCAATGCATCTCCCGGCTTATCTCAATTATCCTGAATCCGCTTATCCCTCAAGTTTTTCTACCATTTCAGCTACTTTTTGCACCAATTCATTTTCATCCTCTTCATTGCTTAAATTTATTTCAAAACTACCACTTTGCTCCTTCATATTTTCAACCCTCAAATTGGATTTTAATGTCGGAAATAAGCCCAATGCATGCCAAGTTATTTGAATGTTATTCTTTCCATAAATTAATGACACATCAAATTTATTATTGCTATATTGACGAACTAAAGGCCCCTTCAAACCAATCTCTTGTAATTTTTTAGTAACTCTTTCCATCTTTTCAATCCCTCTTTCACGCAGTCTTTTAAAGAAAACTCTTGCTACATCGTCCAAATCCACACTATCAGTCGTAAGTAATTTCAAGGCCTTGGTTTGGCGAGCTGTTTGTTTCTCCTGACTTAATTCATCATCTTCAATTATCGCTGTTATGTCCTCAGTTAAAGCCAGCAAATCATTAATTTTCCCATAAAAATGAGGAATTGGCATATTATGAAATTTTGGAATATGATAGCGACCATTATAAGTACTCACAGCGCCTTGCAGATGCTTGGCAGTTTCATAAAATTCCGGGAATTTAGCACGAATCTGTTCTAGTTTTCTGTCCACATCAACATATTCCAATGCCTCTTTTCGGGCCTCCTCAAATTCTTTATGACATTTCGCCAAAGTTTTTTTAGATTCAATCTCCAATTCCGCCAATAATTCTGGATCTTCTCCAGTTTTTCTCAAATCATAAATACGTGTACGAATATCTTTAAAAATGCTTTTCACCTTAAAGTATTCTAGATTTTCCGTTTTAAACTCTCCTAATTCTTCCCCAACGTCACTATTTAGATTTTTCACCAGGGCAAAGGTTGTTTTGGCTTTTTCATACAAATCCTCCAAACTCTTCTTTAATTCCTCATTTTTAGTAGCCTCAATAATAGCCAGCCAATCTTCATTTTGTTTAGCCATTTCCTTAATAGGCTTTGGCATCACCAATTCATTTTCTACATAATTCATAAAATCTTTTTTAAGATAAGTGGTTATTTTATAACAAATACAGGAAAAGTCAATCAAGAGCCTTGGTAGCTACCTCTCAAATGTAATTAAAAAATATAAATATACTTTGACAAGGAGTGGCAATTTCATTATTATCTCCACTCTTTATAAAGTTCGTATGTCTAATAATAGATCAATTTTCCGCGTCATTCTTTACATTCTACTTTTCTTGGGAGTAGCTGTAATTGCCGTTTATTTATTGAATCAGGCCATCAGCAGCACCATTCAGGCCGATCAAGATGCCAAAACATCTTTATTAACAACTGAACAAACAGCTGATCAGCCCGCTGAAACACCTTCCTCAACCGAACAGCCGCCTACGTCCGCCAGTAATACCGGTGCAGCTTTTCAGGCTTTGGATGTAACTGTTATTAATCTTTCCAAACAGGAACAAACTTTCCTCAACTCTACAGCTACAGTCAAAGCAAAAAACCAAATCAGCCTTTTCCCGGCTACCAGCGGAACTGTTCAAAAATTGAATGTTCAGGAAGGCGATTTCGTTAAAGCCAATCAAGTAATTGCTGAGTTAACCGGTGCTAATCAAACTACGCACCCTTCATATCAACAATTTTTATTAGCCCAGAACAATCTTGCAACCGCCAAAAGCAATTTGCAATCTGCTAAAGCTAATTACAATGAAGGCAATCAAACCGCCCGCTTACAATTGCAAAGCGCCATTAATCAAGCCAATGCAATTCAATACGATCTTCAACAAATCGAACAAAATCAATTAGCTCTTCAGCAGTCTTTAAATATCATGGAAGAAAATCTTGATTTAACTCAAGATCAAGCCGATTTCACTAATGATAAAACCCGCGACGATATTGATGATTTGATTTATAAAATCAATGATTTACAGGATGAGAAGGCCCGTTTATTAAGACAAATTAATGACTTGCCGGAAGAAAATAATGATTCTGAACAGACTCCCGATCCTCAGAATCCGCAAGCTCCAACCGCTTCTCCTCAAGAACTTTTAGAACAACAATTGGGTGTTTTAAACGGAACTTTGGAAGAACTTTATAATGGTTTGGACCAAACAAAATATGGTTATGAAGCTGCCGGATACGGTCAAACCAGCGCTCAAAATCAAGTTATTTCTCAAATCAATCAAACTCGTTCCCAACTTAATAATGCGGAATTAACTCTTCTTTCCACCACCACCAAACTCGGCTACACCGGAGATTCCAGCGACGCCCTAAAACTGGCCGAACAAGGTTACAAAACCACTCAAATTCAATTAAACAGCTCTTTGAATCAAGCCGAATCAGCTTATCAAACAGCTCAAATTAATTATCAATTAGCGCAGGACAGCCTTTCCGGCTTGCAAATCCGCTCCCCTATTTCCGGCCAAATCACCAGCCTCGACTTAATTGTCGGCCAAACCATTTCCCCCCAGTCGCCGGCCGCCGAAGTTGTCGATAATCAAAGCTATCAAGCCGTAGTTCAAGTTAGCGAATCCGTCGCCACTCAAATCAAACCAAACGCTAAAGCCAAAGTATATTTCGGCAATCGCCAAATTGAAGTGCCTGTCGTTAGTGTTTCCTCTTCAGCCAACGCCCAATCAAAATTAGTTGAGGTAAAATTGGCTTTACCAAACATTTCTTTCCGCAACAATCAAACTTTGAATGTTGAATTGCCAATTTCTCCAACCGTTCAACTCGGCACAAATCAGTATTTCTTGCCTTTGGACGCCGTAATTATCGGTTCCCGTGATCAATTCGTTTTCGTTAATGAAAATAATCAAGCCGTTCGTCGCCCGGTAAAATTGGGCACAATCTCCGGAGATTTAGTTCAAATCTTAGAAGGTTTGCAGCCAAGCGATCAGGTCATTTTACAAGGTGCTAAACAGTTGGTGGAAGGTCAGCCGATTATTATTTCCCAATAATTTCTCCGTAAATAACTCAATTTATGCAAGACAATCGACCGGAAAACAATTCGGAAAATCAGGACGGAACTTATAATTTGTCTCCATCGGCAAACAGCTCCGCCAAGCCAGAAATTGCCAACAACTCCACTCCTTCAGTTCAACCTGCGCCAGTTAATCCAGAACATCTAGCCGAAGAAAAAGCTGAACAAGCCCGCTTACGTAAATATTTTTCCTATCGCGGAAAATCAGCGGAAGAAAAACCACAAACCCATATCAGTAGCGAGGACCACGAAGTAAATTCCGACTCGCTTTATTTAAGTCAGCTGGAATTCAAAAAGCGCGATAGCAAAACTTTTCTAAATTATTTCGTTCATAATTTCCGCATAATCGTTTTGATTATTATCGGTATTTTTGTAATTGGAGGCTTTTCCTTCACCCAACTTCCACTGGAATCCCAACCCGAAGTTACTATTCCTTATGGTATCGTTTCCGTTGGCTTGCCGGGCGCTTCCCCATCTGATGTCGAAGAATTAATCGTCAAACCGATTGAAGAAAAAGTTGTTAATTTGGAAGGTGTAAAACAAGTTAGTGCCAGCGCTTTAAATTCCGTTGGTGTAGTTACTGTCGAATTCCGCGCCGAAGAAGATTTGGCCGACTCAATTCGCCGTTTACGTGACGCTGTCGAAACCGTCAAAGCCGATTTACCAACCGACGCCTCCGACCCAGTAGTTAATGAAGTTTCCTTTTCAGAAAGCCCAGTTTGGACCATGGTTTTAACCGGTCCTTATGACAATTTCACTTTACGCAAATATGCGGAATTAGTTGAAGATGAATTAAAAGCTCTGGCCGGAACCAGTAAAGTTTTAGTCAGTGGTGGTGATATTTCCGAATTACGCATTAGTTTTTCTCCACAAAAATTACAAAACCTCGGTCTAACTATGGACCAAGCTTTAAACTCTGTGCGAGCCAATAATTTAACTTTACCACTTGGTACAGTTAACATCTCCAACTTCGAATATAATTTGCGTTTGGACGGAAAATATCACAATGCCCAAGAGCTACGCGACCTCCCAATTTCCACAGTTAATGATTCGATTATTCGTCTGAAAGATGTTGCCAGCGTGGTAGAAAGAGCTACCGAAAACAATTCTATCACCCGCTTTTCTTTAAATGGTGAAGAACCTCAAAACGCCATTACCATCAACGTAGTTAAGAAAACCGGCGCCTCCATAATCACCTTAATCGACGACGGTAAATTAGCTTTAGAAACCTTAAGATCCGAAAAATTCCCCGACGATTTAGTTATCGAAACAACTCTCGATTACTCTGAACAAATCCGCGACGACTTTAATCATCTGCAATCAGACGGTTTAAATACTGTTATTTTAGTATTCATTGTACTTTTCCTTTTCGTTGGTTTGAAAGAAGCCTTTGTAGCTGGAACCGCTATCCCACTCGTATTTGCCGTAACTTTTGGCATTATGTATTTGGTTGGCATGACCCTCAACTTCCTTTCCCTATTCTCACTAATTTTGACTTTAGGGTTTTTGGTAGATGACGCCATCGTGGTTGTACAAGCTACCAAACAATATTTAGCTACAGGTCGCTTCACCCCAGAGCAAGCTGTTTTATTGGTTTTCCGTGACTATAAAACGCTCATTTTAACAACTTCCCTAGCCACTATTTTCGCCTTCCTACCTTTGGTTTTAGCCAGCGGTATTATCGGGCAATTTATTCGCTCCATTCCAATTACTGTTTCCGCCACCATCGTTGCTTCCACCATCATCGCTATTTTGATTAATCATCCTATGGGAGCCTTTTTGGAAAGATTCAAATTAACCCGAGCTCCTTTCAAATTTATCTTGTTGGCTGTTTTCATTCTTTTGATCTTCGCTCTCATCTCCCTTGTTTCCACATTCTCTATTCCAGGCATAGTCTTCACATTGATTATGGCCAGCTTATTTTTCGGACTTTTATTCTGGTATCGAAAATCTCTCAAAGCCAAATTGGAAGAAAATGAACAAACTATTTTAGAAGAAAAAGCTGATGATCAAAAAATCATCAATCGTTTAAAAGAACATTATTCAGAAGAGTATCAGCAAAAACATCCTTGGGTTCGCTACACTGCCGGAGTAGTTAAAATGGACAGAATACTCCCTTTTTATGACCGTATTCTCAACAAATTATTAACCAGCAAATTCGCTTCCGCCCTTGCTCTCCTCATCGCCTTAGTTTTATTCATCGGTGCAGTAGCCCTTCCGGTTACAGGTGTTTTAAAATCGGAATTCCTACCCCCATCCGATTCCGAAATCATGTACATCAATATCGAAGGCCCAGCCGGTTTAGTATTAACCGAAACCAAAAAAATCTCCGATCAAGTTCAAGCCGTTTTATTGGCTGAGCCCAATATCGAAAGTTTCTCTGAAGTTATTGGAGCCTCCGGCGTCAACACCTCAGACGGCGGCGCCTTCGACGGCGGATCCTCAGGCGGACAAGGCAATCGCGCCCAATTCGCCATCAACCTTCTTCCACTCGAAGAACGCGTCGATCAAATAAAATCCTACAATTACGCCCCTCAACTTCGTGAAAAAATCAGCCAAATCAAAGGCGCCAATATTGAAGTTGTCGAATTATCCGGTGGACCACCATCCGGTGCGGCTTTCCAAGTAAGTTTCCTTGGTGATGATTTCCAAGAATTAGAAAAAATCGCTGAAGAAAATAAAGCCTTCATTGCCAATTTACCTGGCACTATTAACGAAAAAATTTCCATTACTCTTTCACCAGGTGAATTCACTTTCCGTCTAAAACCCGATCAATTGGCCTTACGTGGATTATCATCCGCCCAAATCGCCACAACTTTACGTACCGCCATCAGCAGTTCTGAAGTTGCCAAAGTCCTGACCGACGGTGATGATTTACGTGTAATCGCCGAGTTTGATCAAACCAATCAGCTCACTTTAAACCAAATTCAAAACCTCACTTTAGTCAGCCCTCGTGGCCAGACTTATCAACTTTCCGAAGTTGCCGATATTGAAATTGGTTCAGCCGTTACCTCTATTTCCCGTCTCGATCAAAAACGCGTAATTACCCTAACCGCCGGCGTAGAGGCTCCAGCTCTCCCAGCCGACGTCTTAGCTGAATTCCAAAAACACCTCGAATCAAATCCCCTCCCCGCCGGCTACGAAGTTTCCTTCGGTGGTGAAAACGAAGCCAGCGCCGAATCAATCTACTCCATTCTCCGCGCCATGATTGTGGCCTTCCTTTTAATCATCATCACTTTAGTTCTTCAATTCAATTCCTTCCGCAAAGCCGCTCTAATCCTGGTCACAATTCCTCTTGCCATCACTGGTGTATTCTTCGGTTCAGTTTTACTTGGTTTCACCCTTTCTTTCCCAAGCTTAATCGGTATTCTCGCTCTCTTCGGTATCGTAGTAAAAAACGCCATTATCCTGGTGGATAAAATTAATTTAAATATCAAAGTAGGAATCCCTTTCCGCTCCGCCATAATCGACGCCGCCAAATCCCGTTTGGAAGCAATTTTCCTAACCTCCGTCGCCACCATTATCGGTATGATCCCAATCACTTTATCCAATGAAACCTGGGAAGGCCTAGGCGCCGCCTTAATTTTCGGTCTATCCACCTCCACCTTCCTAACCTTGTTAATTATCCCCATTCTTTACAATATCCTTTTCCGCAAAGACGCCGAAAAACAAGAACGCCTCCGCACCCTAGAAGCCCTAGTAAAAGCCGGCCACAAACTCTAACTCCCTGTTTTATCCCTTCTCTGATTCGCAGATAAAGTTGAATCAACATGTACTCCGCCCAAACTAAAATTGGGAATTACATTTCTGAAAAATAAAAAGTACCCTTTTTCAGAAATGTAATTCCCAATTTTAGTTTGAGGCAGTTCATATTTAATTCGCGCGTAAAAACTGCTATAATCAGATGAAGTAAATAAATACTCATGAACAGCTTGAACAACAATCAGGAAAATCCTCTGGATTTCAAAGCAGAAATTCTTGGCGCTTTCCAGATAGTCGGCGATTTACTTAAAAAAGCTAGACTAACTGAGGCTCTCAGCGCTTTCTCCTCTCATTTCCACACGCATTTAAATCAGTCTTTCGATCGCAATGTTCGTCGCCCGGAAGCGGCTCCGGCTTATTTCGTTGACTCCATTGTCAGCGAATATTTCCTTTTTCGCCCTTTCCCCGATCAACCTGATAAAGAAAGTTTTATCAAAACCCCAAATTCCCGCGCACTTCAAGTAAGTGCCGCTTTAATTTTGCGCGAATTAAAATCCAATCCAAAAATCGACCTCTCCTCTTCACAAACTTTATCCAACCCTCAAGTACTTTTAGAGCTTCGTGAAACCATTGAATGGTTTGAGAAATAGTACTTCAAAATATATCCATTTAAAGTCAATCCAAAAGCATAGCGAATACAGCCTCTACACAAGCCAAAGAGGCCTTTTTTATGCTATAATTACAAGATTATTTTCAGGTCGAAAAATCAAAAACAAACAATGAAAAATTTAGAGCAGCTAAAACAATTGCAGCAACAACTTAAAAACGAATTGGAACGTTCAGTTCTGGTTGAGCCAGAAGATCGGGATTATTGGCTTGCTCAATTGCCAGAACTTAATCTAGTCAGTATTCAACATTTGTTGGAAGCAATTGCTCCGGCTAATGCCACAGTGGATTCCTATGTCGACACTGCTCTTGCTCAGGATCAAAATCAAGAACACTTGATAGCTCTCCGAGCCAAATTTGATCAAATCAAAAGAACGGCTCTTCAACTTGAAGAAAAATCTTCCAACCAGACAGAGCTTTCTCAAAGTGAAGATTTGCTTAAGCAGCTCGATCAAATAAAATAAACTAATTCCTTCGCATGTCCGGAGAAAATCAAAATGAGGATATAGCAAAAATAGGCACCGAGCAGGGCAAGCTTGAAACTTTGCGTAGTGACGAAAAGTCCCCACAAGATTTGAAAAAAGCTTTGCAAACCTATCGCCAAGTTTATTTTAATGAGGTTAATTCAGGCAAAGCGGAATTAACCAACGCTCTTAACAATACCAGTCTTTATCAGAGTAAAGAGTCCCGCGATTACCTCAACATCAACATCGCTTTTGGTCTGGCTAATGCTGTAACGGAATTGGCTACGGAAGGTCAGCGCATCAAAACTGCTCAAGAAGAAAAGACCGAATATCCAACACTTACAACGCTTAAGGAAGGAGTAAAATCAAAACTTTCTCAAGAAAAAACCGCTTTAACTGAATACGGAGAATTGGAAGGTATCAGAAAAAAGTTGGACGATTTTAATGAATCCAACGCTAAACTCAGTGATTCAGCTACGCTTCCAGGTATCAATGTTACCTATGCTCAAAAACAAGGAATAGTAAAATCCATTGAAGCAATTGAAAAAACTTTCAACACCAAAACCTACACTCTTGCTGGTGATTTACAAACTAAACTCAAAACAAGAGCAGAAAGACTCAAATTTGTCATTGAGGATGACTTGGAAGATTGTTCTAGAGTAATCGGTGCTCGAGATGAATACAAAGAAGCAAATACCACGCTTGGTATGATTGAAAGTGCTATCAAACAAGAGAAAAAGCCACTCTCAGCAACAGCGTATGAACAATATTCCAAAGAATTAAAAACCAGTCTTACTGAAACAAGCCGCATTTATGAACAGTACAATGTTGCCCATATTGCCGGCGCAACTTTAGGAATTTTCAAGCAAATAGGAACAGTTTTCTACCCTACCGTCATCAACCCAGTCGAAAAACGTTTAACTGCTTTAGTCAGTGGTTTGGAAAAAGAAAAACCCAAAGATCTTGAAACTAAATTAGACCCGGATTTGCAGGCTCAATTAGATTACGATGACGCCCAGCAAAAAGTCGCCGGGTTTTCCAAAGAATTAGCTGAATTAGAAAAAATTGAAGAAGCCAATAAAAAAGATGATGCCTCCCGCCTAAATCGTAAAAATTTCGATGAATATTCCGAAAAAGTAAAAGCTTTAAGGAAAAAATACGAAGATTTCAAAGGCTCCCACGCTTTATTCAAATACTCATTTGTCTCGATAGCCGATGAACCCGGCTACATCGGCGCTCAGCTTCAAGCCAAATTTATCAATGTCACTGAAACACCTTTCCTATCCAAATTAGGAAGTCTAGAAACTCGCAACACTTTCACCCGCGGCTCCGAAATCGATAAATTTGAAAAAAAGGCCGTTAATGAAAAAATCCAAACCATCCTTGTTGAGCTCAAAGCACAATGGCAAACTAATGTTACCGACCAAGCTGCTTTTCTAGCACCCGCTCCCACCACCGACGAAGAATCTCAAGCTTTTAAAGATTTCCTACAAGGTGAAAATAAATTATTAACTTTCGTTGTTAGTGCCGAAGCTCAGCTTAATGTTTTCCTTTCTAGAAAAGGGATGATTGAAGACGATAACCTTAAAGAATTAGAAGCTTTGGTTAAACAGTCCCGAGAAGTTTTCACCAAAATTTCCGGCAATCGCCAGCAACGAGAAATGCAAAAAGCCGCTAAAGAAGGGGAAAATCAGACCAATACTTACACCCGCAAAACCGGCCGCAAAATTAAAAAAGAAATGATTGAGCCGTCTGAGGATCCAAAGATTCGGCCCACCACTTACACTGTTGAAGTAGATGAAGAAGAAGAGGTTACTGATCTGTATATATTTTCCGAATGTGTAGAATTTATTAATCCTAGTGATCCCAAGTACCAAGAAATTAATGGCGGAAAAGGTTTCCGTTTTACCAAAGATTTACCGGAAGAAGTTCAAAGTAAAATGGAAGTCGAAGCTGTTTTGATAATCAGCAGTAAAAAGGAAATCGTTCAGGCAGAAATGTCTAAACAGAAAATGGAAATTCTCAAAACTGGAGATTTAATGGAAGTGGGTAAAGAAACCTTGGGAGAAAAAGGCAAAGCCTATTTCGCTGGTGTAGAAGCCATGCAAAAGGGTGATACTGCCGCTGCTATTCAGTCATTCCAGGAATACCTCACTCTTTCCGCTACTTTTGACGAACAGGAAAAGCCAGCTCATGAAATGTATATTCAGGATGCCAAATTACAAATCGAAGCTCTTAACCTTTCCGGAACATTCTACGAAGGCATGGCCCTAATGAAAGATAAAAAATTGGATGAAGCCATCCCCAAACTTCGCGAATTTATTAACGCCATTCAAGCCAAACCTGAGGCTGAACAAAAAAAATGCGCCGACCAACTTTCCGCTGCTATCGAAATTGTAAAACAAATCAATTCCGCCAAATTAAGCATGCTGATTGATTTGAAAAAAGATATGGAATTTGTGGAGGTGCGTCGCATCGTTACCAATGGTACGCCAAGCAGAAGTCTGGATAAAGATGCTACCGGTATTTTCCGTGAATTAATGTTGCCTTTCGTGCCTTATGACACGCTCACAGACGCTGAAAAGCAAAAGGTTGATCAAGGTAGAGGTGGCTTGCAAGGTGAAGAAATTCAACTACTCAACCGAAAAATCAACGATTTAAAAAAGCGAATCGACAAAGGTGAACCGGTGGATTTTGAAGAAGAGTTTGGCAAAATCAAAACCGATTTACAAACCTTCAACGACAAACATTATTCAATTGGCGGCAAATTCAAAAATGACGAAGGTCAAGAAAGACCTGACTGGCCGTCCGAACGTATCTTTGATAATTTCCAAAAAATTAACAGCTTTGACGCTAAAAAACGTGAAAAAGGTTTCACCGAAATAGCTCAATTTTTAATTGATGAGCAGTCCAATCTGGGCGATATGAAGCTAAGTATGCGCTACTCTCAAAAGTACCTTGATAAAGCCATGCAAACGCGCTACCAGCAATTTACCGAAGACGATGGCGGGGCACTACAAAAAGAAATTCGTTCAAAAATGTTACGTGATTCTTCTGTCGCCGCCGACATCAACAGTGGTGCCCTGGAAATGTACAAACGCTGGGCTTCTGAAACCAATCGTAATCTCCCAAAAAGCCAGCAATACTCACTGGATGAACCGGATCCGGCTTCCCTTCAAATGTTCCAGAAACAACTTTTTGAATCTCGTTTAAAATACCAATACGAACGTGAAATTAGAAAAAAACTCACTGACCAAGGCGAAGACACCGACGGCTCAGCTTTGAAATTATACAATTGGAGTTTGCCGCATGACTATCAGGACGCACGTTGGTACAAACCATGGAGCTGGTCGGATTATAATCAAGACGATTGGGTAGATTTCAAAGAAAAAACCAAAGAATTCGTCGCTGAAACAGTTATCACTCTTCCTATCGGTATGGGAGCAGGTTCAATTGGTAAAGCTGTGGGTTCAGCAGGTATGAGAATGCTCGCCGCTGAAGGATTATCAGGGGCTGCCATCACCGCAATCGAACGTGGAGGTTTAATGGCACTTCGGGCTGATGCAGCTTTATGGAAAGGTTTAAGCGTAGGTATGCGTGCGCGTTTATTAACCGGTTACGGTGCAGGAGTAATTGCTGAAGGTGGAAGTTTGATTGTCATGAATAGTATTTACGAAGGATTCAGCAGTGGCCGAACTCCCGAATTTTTCCATATGTTGGAAGAAGGAAATTGGGAAAAAGCAGCTATCACTCTTACAGAATCAATTGGTAAAGCCGGCGCCTTCCGCGTAATTGGCGGAGCCACTCAAAAAATGTTTGGACAAGCCATGGCCGCCGGATCCACAGGTACCAGAGTACTTGGCACTCTTGGCAGTGAAGCTTTTAGTGGTTTCACCGGTACTGGTATCGAAGCCCTCAGTTTATTAGCCAAAGGCCAGGGGGATCAAATCACTTTTGATTTCTGGGCAAAATCACTCGCCCAAAATGCTCTTCAATCTTATGGTACTCACATTGCTCATAATACCGCTCCGAAAATAGTTGATACTCAGGCTAGTGCGAAGAAAAAATTCAATACAGTTGAAACTGAAATTGCCGTTCAAAGATTAGCGGAAGTAGGTATTAAATCCCCTCAAGATTTGGTTAATATACATATCAATTCTGCCGGAGAAATTATTTTTAAACCAACCCAGGACGCTTCCCATGAAGGTACCTACCGCCAGCCGCCAGCGGAAATAAAAATTGATCCAAATAAAATCAATATCGAAGCTTTACCACCTCAAATCCGCGAGCCTCTTAAAGCCAAAATCAAAGAAGCCAAAGCCACTCCTCCCACTACAGTAACTAACACCCCCGAAGCTCCCGTGGCCAATGCCAAAACTGAGCCATCTAATGAGAAAGGAATTGGCAAAGAAAAATTCAATGCCGATGACATCAACAAAGCCACTGGCGATAAACCCCTCAAACCTTTCGAAGCTAATTCCCCGGAAGCCAATAAATTGGTTAAAACTAGTGAAGATTTATCGAATAGCATTGAAGCTTCCAAAAATTCAGAATCGGAGCGTCAAAATCCCGATTCCACCCCTGAACATCAACAGTCTTGGGGACGTGCCTATTTAGACAAACTCACCGGTTTATATAATCGTAATGGATTCCGCATTGCCGAAAGTTGGTTCGCCAAAAGTAAAAGCATGGCATTAGCTTCATTTGACGGCGATTATTTCGGTGCTTTTAACAAATTAAAAGGTACAGTTTTAGGTGATCAGGTCATTAAACAAATGGCCAAAAATTTCCATGAACTTCAGCAAACTTTCCGCGATCAAAATATCGAAGCCATGATTATCCGAGAAGGTGGTGAGGAGTTTACAGTTATCGCCCGCGATATCAACTCAACTAAGATGCGTCAGATCATGGACAATTTCCGCCAAAAATTACAAGCGGATACTCAGGATATGATCAGGTCTCTGGACCCAAATTTACAAATAGAATTAATTCAGTATTTACAGGCCACAGGTAAGCTTCCACAAAATTATCCGCCCGAACACTTCCTGTCCGGCGACCGCTTCAAATTAGGCCCTATCGGCGGCTCCACAGTAGGTGTTGCTGATGTAAATCTATCCGTACGCAAACCAAATAATCCGGCTGAAGTTCTGGATGCCTTAAAGCGCCATGCTGATCATGCTTTGGAGGATGGTAAGGGTAACCTAAAAGATGGCGGAAGAAATAGAACTTATCGCGCCCCAAGTCTTTCTCTCAAGCAATACGAAAACTATATTGCCGACAGCAAACTCGAATCCACTCGAACTTCACCAGATCAACCAAGTCAAACCGAAAATCTCCAAGCAATTTACGAACAAGGTGTCGAACGCCGCTCAGAACGTATCGACGATTTATCCAAAAATCGTGGCTGGAACGAGGTCGCCCCTATTATCGAATCCACCGACATCCAAACTCAGGCTATCCTACAAAGAAAATTAGCTTTAGGACAGTTAACAGCAAAGGATATCGCTTCTCTCCAAGATTCAAGTGGCCAATCCCTCGCTCCTCACACCGAATCCCTACTCAAATTCCAAGCTGAAAGATTACAAGTTATGGAAATTATGGACACTTTAACAGGTGTTCAAAATGAAGTAGGTTTAGCCGCTTTATTAAAACTGCGTAAAGAACAGGGAATCCCAGTTGAATCCTACAATCTCGACATCAAACTCAAGCCAATCAACGAAAATCTCGGCCATATTGGTGGTGATGCTTACCTAATGACCTCCGCCAAAATCCTCACCGATATTATCCAAAATTTACCAAAAGATTCCTCCGATCCAAGCAGTCAAAAATTCTCCGCTAAACGCCTTTCACTTTTCCGTAAAAACCCACTCGACGGCGGCGGGTTCCGTTTAATTGCTCCCGAAGGAACTCTCTCCCCACAACACTTGGAATATATCATGCAGCAGTATCAAGAGCGCATGCAAACCGAATTCTTCGATAAAATCGGCCAAGATTCCAACGGCCGCAACGTCACCGATCAAGGCGGTATTTTACCGGAATGGATTAACAAAAATTCCACTCAACCAGAAATCGACACCGCCCAACTCGGCCGCATCAACATCATCAAAGAACCTCAGTCAAAACTCGACAGCATCATCGATTCCCAAACCCAAACCAATTACCGCGCCCGCCCGGAAGACTTCCAGTACACGCAAATGCCGGCAACACCTTCTGAAATGCCTACCCAACCTCAGCCTGTCCAAAATGGCAGTGATAATCAGCCAACCCTGCCCGCAATCACCGTCGATGCAGCCACTCAGCCAAACATACCTCCAACTTTACCCGAAACAATTAACGACGCAGCCACCCAGCCCAACATTCCCAAAATCGCCACAACCGAATTGGATATTGCTCCATTAATGAACAAATCTTATGCTGAATCTCTAAAACAAATTGAGTCTGGACTTATCGATCCTACCCCAGCTATCACCACCCATTTAATAGAAAATATTGGCAAAGGAGATATTTTAGCCTTATTAAATAATTCCAAATTAAAATTCAATCCTCAGCAGCAAAGCCGTCTTATCGATCGTGTGATTTCCGACCACACACTTTTCCCAAGCACGAATCCTAAGAAGGAACCATTTAAAGTTCCTGATCAAGTTGGTATTCATCTAAAAGAAGCGGTTTTGAAAGGTAAAATCGATCTTAGTAATCACGAAGTGGCGGAACGTTTAGCCAGCTATGAAACTGGTCAACTTGTTTTGATCGACATGATTTTTAATCAACAATTAGGTGATCATCCGGCTGCCTATCGTGCCCTTTCGGATCAACTTTTAACTACTGAACCAAAGTTGGAAACTTTGGGGATTTTATTAGATAGTCAGGTTTTCCCTGAGTCTATTAGAAGTGAAATTTCTAAGAAATTCGAGCAAAAAGAACAAGCTTTTGCTGACAGTAAACTTGCCGAATATCAATTATCCAAATTCTCCAAAGAATTTAAGGCAGATCTTAAAAATCTTCTTGAAACAGATTTCCAAAACAATCTCGATCCAAATGCTCGACTATTAACCCGTCTTTCCGAACGCGATCCTCAAGGATTTAATATCCTGAAGGACAATATCAGTAATCTCCCAGACACTTATGTTCAGGCAATTATTGAAGGTAGAAAAACAGAATTTATTGATACCAAAGGACAGAAAATAACTGCTTACACAGGTAATCAAGTTGGTAATGCTGGTGGAGTTGGAACAGCCTTCCACACAGCTTATGTAAGCGGTGAAAGCACGCAGTTAAAATATGCAGTAATTAAAAAACCTCATGAAAATCGCAAGGAGGTTTTCCGCAGTGAAACAGCCGGAGCCGAATTAGCTGGCAATTTTGGTAGCCAATATATCAATAAAATTCTTCATGCAGGGAAAGATTTTGCGATTTTCGAAACAGGCCAAAATGTACGATCTCTTCATGAAGAAATTCGAAACACCAGCCCTCGCCAATCCCTGATTTTACTTAGACAGGTAATGGAAGCGATGCAAGCTTATCGAGAAAATGGCTATTTCCATGGAGATTTAAAGGAAGTAAATGCCATTGTTATTGATGGGCCTAATGGCCGCGAAGTTAGAGTTATTGATAACGATCCAGTTGATCCAAAATCCACACGTGGCCAGCAATTCGCTTGGTTCCGCACTCCCGGCTATTTCGAGGATAATTCTACTAAATTAGGTGAAATATTAACTGACAGCAATAAATATGCTGGAGTTTGGGATGCCTACGCTTTGGGCGCTATGCTTTCAACTTTCTCTGATGGTCCAATGGGATTGTTGTTAAGCGTCCATCAACCACAACTCGGCCCTGCCGCTAATCGCTTATTGTTATTAGGATCTCAACTTAAAAATATAGAATTTGCTACCAGACCAGATGCACTTAAAGAAGCCATGTCTCAATTAGATGCCATCATCGCCACGCTTCCGCCAGATTCAACAACTTCAAGACAATCTCCAGGTTCTTTGCCAGTAATAGATAATAAAACCACTCCCGCCCAAACCGTCCCCGGCCAACCGCTTCCCGACCAACTAAATTTATGATAAATAATACACATACTCTATGAGTTTAAACACCTTGCCAAATCAAGAATCCTCCCACAGCGACACCTGGTTCGAAGTTGCCCAGCAATTAAAATACGCTGCCGGCGATTCGCTTAGCCATGCCCTTCCCGCTAATTTTCCCCGCAAGCCTCGCCCCTCTATCACTTTGGAAAATTACAAACATTCCCTCGCTGAAGTGGAAAGTTTACAAAAAATTATTGATTCAAAAGCCTCTTTAATTTCCGTTGAAGCTGAAAATCGCCTCGTAGAAAATCTTCTACAAGACGCCAAAGTAAAACGAAATTTCCCATCAGGTACCCGCTTTTGTGTAGTCCCTCTTCCTTGTAATCCCGACGGCCTCCCTCTCAGCGACGATCAAATCAAAAACTCCCAATTCCTCCAAATTCTTTTCCTCGATTCCGCCGGCAATACAGTCCAAGGTTTCGGCCAATCTTCATCCCAAGTTTTCCGCATGCTCCCAACAGAATTACAACAAACCCTCCCAGTCACTTTAGGCAATTATCAGGACGAAAATATTTTCAATGTCTCTGATTCAGATCGTCAAATGCTCGAATCAGCTCTTCGCCAAGCCTTCCAAAACGCTCGTCAATCTTTGCAATAATTTTCCTCCCACAATTCCTCTCCAAAATCTCCCTACCCACCTTGGCTTAGGGATTTTTTCATGCTATAATATGAGGATTTAATTTAAATCTTGGCCCCGATTTATGACTATTGCTACGTCATTCTCAAAACCAGAATTACTCGATCTGATTAGCAAATCAGACGCTATAAAAATGCTTAGTCATGATCAATTAATCAGACTAATCAAAAAAACCAACGATCCGCTTTCTTCTGCGGCAAAAAACCTTTTTGAAGCCCTGCAATTCGAAGTTGGCAGCTATCAAAAAATCCGCCAAAACTATTTACAAAAAACCGCCGAACTTTATCAGCAATTCCCCGGGCAATTAGCTCAAACCAAACAGCAAGAAATCCGCCAAGAATTGAAAACCGCCGAAGAAAAATCGGCCCAAGTTGAACAAGAAACCGTACAAAATCTACTTAATAATCTATAAAATGGCTCCAGAAAAACCAACAAACAGCCAGAAAGAGATTATCCGCCAAACCGAGGCGGTGGTAGACCAAGCCTTGGCAAACAAATTTGCCACCAAAGGCCAATTTGAAAGTATGATTAATGAATTAGCCGCCAAAGCTAAATTAGAAAGCCCAGCTCTCAGCAAGAAAATCGAATTTGTCCGAGATGATATTATGGCGCAATTCGAATCTTTAAACAGCTTGGAATTTGCCGAAAAACGCCAAGTAAAATTGCGTACCAAAGAAAAAATTCTTCGTATTTTAGATCCAGCTCGTGCTGAAAAAACCGAATCCACTGGAAAAATTCGCAATGAAATTCTCAGTAGTCGATATTTTGACCTAGAGAAAACCATCAATTCCATGAAATGGGCTTTCATTCATCGCGCAAAATTCCCTTCGCCTCGCGCTGAAGAATTATTTAGCCTTTGTAATAAAAAATTCCAATCCATCAGTAATTTAATGCCCGAATCGGCTCTTTTCCATGAAGAAATCAATCTGCAAATGGATCAATTGGAAAATTTACTTGATGGTCGTGATCCAAAATCCGGCCAAAAAACATCTTCTGGTTTCGAATTCGTCAAATACGTCAAACAAAGTTCTGCCGAATTAGAAAAAGCGCTTGCTGAACGCGACAAACAACTCAATCCTTTGGCAATACAAATTGTTGACGCTCTCGATTCCCATGATTCCAATCTGTTTCAAAAAAATCTTCAATCCTTAATTTCTAAATTCAAAAAGCACCAAGCTCTCAATGAAGTTAGTTATGACAGCAAAATTTGGAATCAATACCCTGCTCACAAAGGCATGATGTTAATGGTTGATCAGAGCGGCCAGAAAGTTGAATTGAGTCTGCTCAATCTACCAAATGTTGAAATAGTTTCTTTTCAATCCAATGAAAACCCGCTCCCTTTCGAAAAACTTTATCTGACCATGCACCCTAAATCAGCACCGAAAACTCCTGAAAAATTAGCCTCCAAATAATCATGTCCTACCAAAAATTTTTACAAAAATTAGCCGAAAGCGATTTGCGGGAACACCTCGCCCCCGGAGTCTACGATCAAATACTCGAAGGCTTCGCCTCCGCCAACCCTCTCCAAATCCGCCAAGCCATCCGCTTCCTAGATCGCTACATTCTCACCCAAACCTCCGACCGCCAAAAATTTCTCAATAATCTCAGCATCCTCGCCCAAGACCTCGAAAAAAAAGTTACAGAAGCCGAACACCAACTACCTTTCCAACAATTAAAAAAACAAGAAATCGCAGACGCACGAGCCGACCAACAAAAACTAAACAAATTAAACACACTCTTAAAATAAATTTATGAACTTACATAATTTCAAACCAGAATTAATTCCACTAACAGCTCGCTTAGTTTTTGAAAAATCACCAGAAGGCCCACGTTCAGTTAGTTCTACTGACAAGAACAAACCTGACAGTGCAAAATCTGTAGATGAAGCTGGTAAAAGTTCTCCTGACAAAACAGAAGCAGATAAAAATTCTCCTGAAAAAAGTAAAAAGGAAGCACCAAAAAAAGTTAGCAGCATAGATATCCGCAATGCAGCCCGCGCCCGCGCCCGTGAGTTGGCCAAAACCAATCCAGAAGTAGCAAAGGCACTTAAAGAAATGGAAGAATACGAGGGTATTGCTAAATCCGAAGTTGAAAAAGACCCTGCTAAAGCCGCACAAGCTGCAGGTGAATTAATGGCTATTCTACAGGAAGCAAATCCAGAAGATAAAAATTTAGCTTATTGGTATCAAGAAGCAAACAACGACGCCAATGCAAAACTTGGTGTGGAAAGAATGAAGGGTGTCAACAAAGCTAAAGTTGCCGCTCAAAAAAGTAAGGAAGCCGTAATTAAAATCTTAAAAGATGCCGGTTTCGACGCCTCCATCCCCGCTACCAATGCCGGTCAAAAAGCTTGGGTCGCCGCTGAAGGATTTTATGAAACAGATCACGTGCAAGCCAAAGCAAATTACGAAACAGCTAAAACTGAATTTGATAAATTTGGAGAACAATTAAAATTAACTATTGCTGCCAAAGAAAAAGCCGAAAAAGCCCTCACTGCAGTTCCTGACTCAATAAATGTATACATGCCCAATGGAAATTCCGGTGGTGCTGAGACTATTGGAGCAGCACATTCTTTCGAATTTACAGCTAAAACTAGAGAAGATAGCGCTTTGATTGCAGAATATAAAGAAGCAAAAACCCTTGTTGCGAGTGACCCAGCTAAAGCTTTGGAAAAATATCAAGAAGCTGAAAAGAAATTTATTGCTGCCTTAGCTCAGGTTAATCGATTAACCAATCTGGCAACTGACATAAATAATTATTACAAACATCAAGAGGAAGCCACTGGAAATGGAAAGAGCGGCCAAAGAGAAATTCAGCTAGTCTATCTGCAAATTGCTTCCAGTAAAGTTTATGCAGCAGCCAGAGATTTTGCTTTTGACGCAGATCCAACAGCAATTGATAAAATTTTTGTTAAATCAGCTGATAATGGCAATTATGATTTTAGCGCGAATTTTAACCGAATTCGTACCAGCTTTTACGGACCAGACTATCAACATAAAAAACCCGATGACAAAAAAGTTGTCTTTAAAACCACTCCAGGTGAAGAAAGTGAAGCAATAATTCCCGAACCACCTAAACAAGAGCCTGTAGAAGAACCAAAAGAAAACAAACCTGAAACTCCTCAACCCGCTCCAGTCACAGATTCTAAAAAAACTCCTCCTAACTGGGTGCAAGATGCCCCTATTCCTGCCCCCCTTGATTTGCCTGAAGTCCCTGAATTTAAACTTAAAATGCCTCCACTAAAATTGCCTTCAAACTGGCAACAAACGCCTAGTGTACCAGCTACTGGCGACAATTTAGAGGATATTGTTGATGAACCCGCTGACAAAGCTAGCGACAAACCACAAGCAAGTATTCCAACCAAAAAAACTGATAGACCCATCTAATAAAAGCCCTACATTCAACAAATTTTATGAATAATTCATCTTACAGCCAATTCAAATCCCAATTCTCCCAAGAAAAAATGCAAGACCCAGCTCATCAACAAGAGCTTTTGGGTAAGCTAAAAACTCTTTCCGAGAATCCCAACACTCAGCAAAAAGTCGCTGATTTGATTAGCGCTTTAAGTAATTCTTCTATTGTCGAAAAATTGCGAGCAAGATGGGACAAACTCTCCCCCACCACTCAATGGTTATTCTTCAAAAACCCATTGATGAATTTTGGTATAAACAAATATGCCAACCCAATTCGTCTTTTAATCCGCCTAGATTTAATTAAATACAAAGGCAAATTAAGTACTTCCGATCGTGATGGAATGTCCAAAGCTGAAAAAATGACTGCCCGATTAGTGGTTAAAATCGGTTCCCGTTTTGTGCCGGAATTAAAAGCAGTTGAGCCTTATCTTGAGCCATTAATTCAATTGCAGGAAATCCAGGATAATTTCATCAATCAAACTCGCGATCGCATCCGTAAAAACATTCCAATTGATTTGGAACCGGAGCCAGGCAACGATAATTCCTACGTTTATCCTCGCCCCTCCAATCTCCAAGTCGCCTAATTCGCCAAAACAATACATTTCCCTCCCACTCTTCTTTAACTTTTCCCTAAAAGCTGCTATAATATAAAGATTTATCTTTATTTTTTCGGTATGGCCCCAGACAAACTACCTCAAGATCCAACAGACAATCTCGACTATCAAGCCGAGGCCAAAACCTATGGCTTTGAAAATGAAATTAATCCAGAAATCAAACGTCTGGAAGAATTAAAAAAATCCCGCGAAGAAGTACTTGGAAAAAGCCGCGAAAGTCTTAATCTTTTGAAAGAAGATCAATCATTGCGCTGGAGAAATGTCCGTTCTGAAATTGATTTAAAAACTGATCCGCAAAATGACGATGCCCAAATTCCCGATTACGAAGGCTGGTCCTGGGTCGGTGAAGATGAAAATGTCGAAAATCCAGTACGTCATACTCTTAATGGTTATCTTTACGCCAATAATATTTTCTTTGGCGGAGGCTCCGAAGGCCGAGTAGCCAGCGATAAAGTATTTGCCAAAGCCGTTGAACTTTACGACAATTCTGACGACGGTATTACCAACTTAGATTCATATTTTTCTCAAAAACACTTGGATTCCGACCTCGGATTAAAAGGTTATTTAGGCGAAGCTTCTGAATTCTCCAAATTCGATTCAGTCAAAGGTGCTATCGCTGGTTTACTTAAACTTGCCGATGAAAATATTGGTAAAAAAGACGAGCACAAAAAATACTCCGATTATTTACGCAGCGAATTCAAAAAATTAAGCGGCAAGGAATATCAAAAAAGCGAAGAAAAACAATTGGAATTATTATTCAAAATTAAATCCCCTTTCGAAGTAATCGGCCGTCGTAATGACTGGCGTATCGCCTTCGGCAAAATGGAAGACCTCACCGATCCTACCAAAGACGATGCTCTAATCGATGATTATCCAGGAACAGGTAAGGATGATGCTGATAATTCTACCCGTCATAATTTAAGCGGTTATATGTACGGAGCTTACTTATTTAATGGTGGTGATCGTGATGGCCAAAAAGCCGCCGATTCTGTCATGGATGAAGCTCATAAATTATTTAAAAATTCAGACGAAGGTTTATTTAATGCAGGTACAGCTTTTGAAGACAGCCATCTAAAAGATAACATGGGCCTTGGTCCTTATTTAAAGCAAGCAGCCGATTATACCAATAGTGAAAAAGTTAAAGGGGCTATCGCCGGTTTATTGAAATACACAGAAGAAATGTCTGAAGACGAATCAGCCGAAAAATCCAAAAAACAATTCTACAATAAATATCTTCATGAACAATTGGATTTGATTAGTCCCGAAATGGATGAATCAGCTCAATTTGGAATTCTCTCCGGCATTCTTTCACCTGATCAATTAATAAAAGAAAACACTGAGAAGGAAGCCATAACTTTGGCTGATCAATTCCTTAGTCTCTATCAACAACATCCGGATTTTAAATTCAATAACAAGGACATTCTTGCCTTTATCGAAAATAAAGTAGGCGAACAAACCGCCGATGAACAACTTGAATTCCAAGAAAAATTAAAAGTCGCCGCCAACACTGAAGTAATGGTTTTCACTCATCTTCGTACCACTAAACACATGGTGGATTTACCTTCATTATTTCATCAAATCAAAGCCACCAATTTACAGCTCAAACCAAAATACCTCTCCGATGAAGAAATTCAATCGCTTGAAGATCAAAACAAAGCCTTAATTGACCGTTTCGCTAAAAACTTTGCCATTTCTCCTATCAAACCTTTAGAAAAACGCATTGAAGATAGAGATTTAGAAAGCTTATACAATTTGGAACAAGAATCTTTCCAACAATTAAATTTACTTTCTGAACGTCTTACCGAAGTAAATGAAATCAAAGCCGGTAAACGAAAAGTGGAAGTTAATCCTGCTACAGCCGCAGCCGTTATTCCGGAATTACTCGACCCATATGAATCAGGCTGGGCCAATGCTGAAGATGTTTCTTCTAATTTAGGTAATTTTACTGGAACTTTGGAAGTACGTTCCAGTTCTGAAACTGAAACCGTTAAGGCACGTACACATGAGGGTAAAATTTTCGGTTCTGGATTAATCAGCGGAACAGAAGTTACTCGCACCGAGGAAGATGCCAAAATCCCTGCCAAAAAAGTTGAAAATAATATTTTCGTTTTAGTAACTTACAAAGGCGAAAAAATTTGGATATCCGAAGATTATCTCTTCGAAAAATCCGCCTCCACACCCGACCTCCCATCCACCCCCGCCCCTACCGAAGACCCTAAATCCGCCCAAAAAATCGAAAATCCCCGCCAAGGCTTTTACGGTCCTTCCAACATGGACATAACTTTCAACCGCCTTCAAAGCGAATTGGAAACCAATCCAAGCGGCTCTTCCTTCGACTTATTTTTCAACGAAGCTATCCTCCCTTGTCGTGTCAGTAGACAGGCCGATGGCTACCATCTAGACTACGGCAATAATGACGTCGGTCAGGGCAAACTCCCTACCTTCCCCAATTTACAAGTCCTGCGTGACTACATTGAAAACGGTTCATTTTACCAAATGCTCACATTCAATTTATTGAAATCCAAAACCGTTTGGGAAAGAGCAGGCGTGAAAGGTTTTATCGATGAAGCTTTAGAATTAAAAGTAACCGGTCCAAATAAATTGTATGTAGAATTGGACTGGCATCGTAACCAACCTTTTGAAACAGGAAATGCTAAAGTTAAATTAGAGGTTATGAAAAAAGGAACAATTCATTATCATATTGATAAGGAATATGTCGGACCAAACAGTGAAAACACTCGCGACGGTTATGCAGCAAACTTCAAACAATTAGTAGAACAATTACATCACGCCAAAGATTGGTCGGAAAAATATGAAGACAATGAAGATAAAGAAGATTTCAACGCCATTTCCAATCGTGAAAAATTAATGACCGACATCGCCGACGGCCGTTTTTACACACAAGCCGCAGGCATTATCGGCCAACATTATGATTTCAACAGTTGGGTAAATCGTGGTTTCGCCACCATGAGGCTTAATTGGGATAAATCCACAGCCAATTCCGACAAACAACGTTCTTACTACAATCCCGAATTTTCAGTACGCCTAAATCCCGACAATTCCTATTCTTTCAAATTACTAAATTCCACCGGCCCACAAAACGCCCGAGTTGCCTATATCGGCCGTGCCAACTCTCTAAATGAAGTATTTTCCAAAACAGCAGAAATCAAAGCCGCCCCACAAAATTACCTCAAAACTGATCAAGCCAATCTAACTATTTAACAAAATAGCCCTCAAAAATTGAAGGCTATTCTTGCAGCACAGGCAAAATTGATTTCGTCCTACATATTATACGGGCTGATTGTGGTGGAAGCAAGGGGAGTCGAACCCCTAAAATTTGATTTGACGAAATCAATTTTGCACCAAGCTACCCCCACGCCAATCAGCTTATTTCCAAATTAATACCTCCTTATTAACAAATCTTAAAATTTGTCTAAATTATCTTTTAAATTTTTTCTTTAGCCATTTCACCAATCTCATTATCCAATAAACTGGCATATTGAAGATTTTTTCCTGTGCCGGTTGATAATCGACTCTTTTCCCACCAAATTTCAATTTAAAATCAGTCACGCCCGTCCACTCATGGTTCTCCCCCGCCCCTTCCGGCGCCACTCCCAAAAAATCATAATATTTCATCCCATCCTCTTTCGCCGCCTTAATAGCCGTCCATTGCAGTAAATAAGGAGCCATCACATTTCTATATTCATTCCCCGAAACCCCAAAATAATAAATCGCCGTATCTTTAAAAAAAGTTACGATTATCCCCGAAATCACTTTCCCTTCATATTCAGCCAAATAAAGCCTCGCTTTCCCATCTAATTTCTCCACCATATTCTGATAATACTTCAGCCCATGACCGGAAAACCCATCCCTTGAAGTAGTTTCTTTCAATAAACTATAAAAATTCTCCCAATCTTTTTCCGTTTCTCCAACTCTCACCTTCACCCCTTTTTTCTCAGCCACTTTAATATTATATCTCCCCTTAGGCTTCATTTGAGCCAAAATATCCTGCTCACTTCCACTCAAATCCAAAATCAAGGTATTCTCCGGCTGATAATGCGCATGCGCTTTCCTAAACCCCCACTTCCCCCAATCCCCACCCCCAACCGGCTCCACACGTAAAAACACCGCTCGCTCCGCTCGCCCCACCTCCTCAGCTTTCTCCATAAAAGCACTCATTTCCGCATCTCTATCTTTCCCCAAAAGCGGCCCTCTCGGCACATAAAGCCAACATCTCCCCCCCGGCAATTTCTGTTTAATAATCAGCGCTCCCCCGCTTAATTCACCCTTTCCATCAGCATTTTCTAGCCCAATCAGCCAAAATTTATCCCGCATTTTCTCCAAAGCCTGAAATTCCCCCCACTCCACAATTTGATGAATATTCCCAAACTCATGTGCGCCCACCATTCGGTTAAAACGCCCACGATCAGCTTCCAAACTCAATATTTTAGCTATTTTAGACAAATCCAAAAATATATTTTACCTGCCGATTGTCGCACAAAATCGCTTAAATAACGATGGAAATTTTCCCAATCAGCCAAAAATACCCCCACAATCACTACTTTTTCAATATTCTCCCCCAGATAGTTGATTTTTTGTTGAATTACTGCTATTATCATAGGAGTTAAATAAAAAGTTAACAAAAAACAAACATGACCAGCGCAAAAACTCTTAAAGCACTAGCTTTGAATTCTAAAAAAGCCATCGCAACCGCTTTGGTAACTATTCTTGGAACTGCACTTTTCGGTATCACTGCCGTATCTGCCCAAGGTGGTTTCATTACTCCTACTGACAATCCTAACGCTGTTGCATCTGCTACAGGTGGTGAAGGAAGTGCCAGAGCTTTAGTACTTACAATCGTCAACTTCTTCCTTGGATTCCTCGGTTTAGTTGCCGTATTAATGGTGATCTATGGTGGTGTACTAGTTATGACCGCCGCAGGTGACGCTGACAAAGCGAGTACAGGTAAGAAAATCTTACTTTACGCTGTAATCGGTATCGTTATCATCTTATTATCATTCGCCTTCGTGAATACTATCCTTTCTGCCGGATCCGGAACACAGGCTTAAGCAAGAGCAAACTAGCCTCTCAAAAGTTTCAACAAAAGCCCCTCTAACCGAGGGGCTTTTTATTTGACAAAAAAAGGCTAAATACTCACAATATAACCTACATAAGTGCACTATGAATAAAAAGCGCTACGCCGCAATTATAGAAACCGACCACGGGGTGCTTCTCGTACAAGAAAAAAAGGACAAAGAAGTCCCCCATCGTTTAAATTCCGTTCTTAACAGTCTTCGTAAACTGGATATAGTTCCGGAAACTTTTGGAGACAACAGTCAACTTCTCCAAACCATGAATTTAAGCTTAATAAGCTTATTAGAGGGGTATTTGAGTTCGCCACCTCTTAATCCAGAGCCAAACTTAATTCGTAAAAATCAAATCTTTCAACAAATTTGGCGCTTTGTTCAATTATTGGAAAAGCTCCCTGAACAACTAAAACTGGAGTTAAAGTTGGGGGATTTAATCAGAGACGTTAATATTATTAGTATCATTATTCATGGCCGTTATTCACTTCCTGGAGGTGGTATGGAAGAGCGCGACGAAGGTCAACCAGCACGAACAATTATTCGAGAAATTGAAGAAGAATTGCGTTTAAGGGTAGCGAGAGTTGATCACGCTTTCACCCTTACCGGAGAAAAACGCACTCATGAAATGTACCGTGTGAAAGTTTTTGGCAGATTAGAGCCCAATCTGAATGAGATATCGGGCATTGGGTTTTTAAATAATGTAAATACTTTTCCCATCAATACGACCTTTTTCATGGGTCATGTAGTCTGGCTCTACACTAATTACATAATGAGTAATAAGGCCGGGCTAAATCGCGAAGATGTGCTTAAAACTCACCGCGCGCCCAATATGACCGTTCTGGATGAAGATATTCGACGCTTATTTGTTCAACGGGCTTATGTTGCTAGTTTAAGAGCTAAAACTAAAGAGTTTGAAGTGTCTCTCCCCACCTCCACCGACCGCCTCTTAATAGAATATAATCAGCACGCCAAAGCTGCTGGTAAGCCGGTTTATAATGATGACTACACTATTGCCGAATTCTGCTCAGAAACCCATATTCAAGAACCCACTTATAGCCCAGCTCTATCACCGCAAGAAATGGCCAATGCCGTTTTTTCACCAGCCCCAAAAACTTCCGATTCTCAGGAATTATATATTGGAGAAGCCATTCCCGGGCCTGATCAAATTGTTGCCACCTCTTCAACCAAAGTAGCTGAGTTACTTACCCCCTTTATGATTTCAGAAGATGCAGAATTTAGCTCTCCAGATAGCGATATTCAGTATAATCCCCAGGAGGAAGCCAAAAAACCTTTTAACGCTAAAAAGTCAGGTTCCCACGCCCTACCCACTTCCACTCAAGGCAGACAAAGTTTGCGCCGCCGTGGCACCTTTGCTAAGCCATTAATTAAAACTAGCCAATTTCGCCCACAAAAGAAAAAGGCTTAAGATCCAAAGCCAGTCCGAATCAAAACAATCAAAGCAATTGCCGTCCAAATAATATTAAGAACCATCGGCTGATAGGCCTTTTTGGTATAACTGATAATCATAATTCCCACCCCACCGGCTATATTCAAAATATGATACCAAAAACTATTTGATTGGATAATCAAAAAGCTATTCAGGAAATAAGCCAAAACAATCATCGCCGTTCCAGCCCAGCCTACAATCTCAGCAATTAAATTTTTTTGCATGGAAGTTTTTATTTTGGTCGTACGACTCATGGAATCGAACACGGGCACCATTAAATTTTTTTAATAAATTTAATGGTCGGGGAGCAGGGACTCGAACCCTGGACCTCATGGTCCCAAACCATGCGCGCTACCAACTGCGCTACACCCCGACAAAGCTCCTGAATTTTAAGTGAACCCCCTCCAATAGTCAATCTTTAGTAAAATCTAAGGCAAACTAATGGAATTTATTGAAAATAAGCCGCTTTTCTGCCACAATAAACACATCATAATTCGCTTATGCTCATACCAATTAAACAGTTTTCCAGAATTCCCGTAATCAGCTCTGATCAGCGCGTTATTTGTCGTCTAAAAAAGCCAATTATCGATCCCGAAAACGGTAAAGTCATAGCTTTTCAAACCAATCACTCCCCTCACCCATTCTTATCTATCCAGGATGTCGCTTCTTTAAACATTCAAGCCTTGCAGCTATCTCTTCATTATGAGTTTCACCCTTTGGAAGATTTAGTCAGAGTAAATAAAATTCTCGATCAAAAAATCAAAATTCTTTACAACAAAGTTAAAACCGAATCCGGCGACTACCTTGGCCGGGTAATCAATTTCGAAATTGACCCCGAAGCCCTGGTTCTCCATCATCTCAAAGTACAAAAACGCCATTTCCATCTAATCAAAGGCCTTCCTCGTCTTATTCATCAAAAAAACATTCTAGAAATCACCCGCTCCCAAATCACCGTCCGCGATTCCACCCTCAAGCTTTCTTTACTGGAAGAAACCCCTCAAAAATCTTTCAGCGAACAGCCGGCTATTTAAGCCAATCAGTCCCCTCTTTAATTTTTCTAATTGTGTCCAAGACTTCCGGCTGTATTTCCGCATGCCACTTAAACATTTCTTCAAAATCCTTTTTATTCAAATGATCAAATCCAAATACATGCAATAGCCCATGCACAAACAAAAATTTCACCTCTTCCTCCAAACTCCATCCATTTTCCTCAGCCTGTTTACGGGCCACCTTCAAAGAAATATAAATCTGACCAATCAAATCATCCCCCGGAAATTTCTCCCCCTCTAAAAATGAAAAAGACAAAACATCCGTAGTCTCATCTTTATGACGATATTTCTTATTTAATTCACACATTTTCTCATCCTCCAAAAACCCCACTTCCACAATCCCCTTCTCCACTTTATAAAAATTTTCACTCACCCCCAAACTCTTAGACTCCTCTAAAACCCTCAAAGTTTCATCTGCCAACGCCTTAAAATCTCCGCCAAACAAGCCACTTTCCTGCTCACTCATTTTAAATTCCAATTCTATTTTCATCGATTTTGATTAGCAATTTCCGCAATCACAATAGCAAAAGCATTGGCAACATTCAAAGAACTTGCCCTGCCCGCCATATCAATCTCCACAGCCAAATCAGCTTTCTCCAAAGCCACTTTCCCCACTCCATCAATTTCATTCCCCACCACCAAAGCCAGCGGAAAATCATATTTAACCTCCTTATAATCCCTACTCTGATTAGTCTGTTCCAAAGCCACAATCTGATATCCTCTCCCTTTTAAATCCTCCAAACAATCCCCTATTTTCTCATAATACTGCCAAGGCACCGCCTCCACAGTCCCCAAAGCCGTTTTCTCAATTTCCTTTTGCGGCGGCCTCCCGCTTATCCCACACAAATAAATTTTTTCTAATAAAAAAGCATCAGCGGTTCTAAAAAATGAACCAATATTAAACAAGCTCCGCACATCATCCACCACCAAAACAATCGGCCGCCTCTTAAGCGCAACCACTTCTTCCAGCTTACGCTTGAAACTGCGAATTTCCTCCTGACTCAATTTGCGCATCGACTTTTTCATTGTTGATTATCTGAATCGCCTGATCATTAACATTTTCCTGATAACTTGTCAGCTCATTTAATAATTCTTCAAATTCTTGTCGACTAATTGGTTTTTGACTTTGAAAGTCTTTACTCAAAGATTTTAAATTTCTCTCCTCAGCAAAACTCAAATATGGAACCTGCCACCAGCTGGCCTGATCGTTTAGGTCGATTTGGGCTGTATAATTGGTTTTAAAGATATTC
>JBOFLO010000005.1:0-13782 GCA_051657905.1 Candidatus Altimarinota bacterium
CGTGGTGATATTGATCAAAAGTAACGCTGCCAACCCCTTTAATCAACCCTGCTAATTACGCCCGCATCCTCCAGCAGGAGTCAAAGTGCGAACGACCTTGAATTAAAAAATCCAAGGGTTTGGGCTAGCTTAGGCCAAAGCCATAGCAGGAGCAAAAACTGAATCAGCTTCAGCTCTCATCGCCTTAGCAAGTTTACTTGCAATTGTGTTTGTACCGACGGATCTGACGGGAGACGGTACCACCCCGTGATTGCCATTTGTAAAAGAACAAAAATGTCGAATGCCAAATACATCCCCATTAGCCGAATTCTACAATATTAATCGCGAACTGTAAAGAGACTACACATTTAATTGCGTTTCCTTTTCATAAACAAAATTCCCGCACCAACAAGGGCTAATCCTCCACCAGCCAAAAGATAAATCCACCAATTTCCCATCCCCTGCTCACCCCCAGCAACATTAATCACAAATGGAATTTTCAAAGTCTCCGATTGAGCCCCATCACTTCTTCTATATGCAGTTATATAAACAGTATGCTCTCCAGGCTCCAAATCACTTGGTGCCGCCAAACGAAATTCTTCATCCAGTGAATCCGCAATCAAGGCAGAGCTAACAATTTCCGACTGCCAATTTGCCACCACCTTACTCGATTCTTTTATTCTCCCCACCAGCACCGGCCGTAAATTTCCAGAATCAATTTCCACTCTCAATTCGCCCAACAAAGCTTCCGCAGGAATTAATTTATCCCCCAATCTTTCCACTTCCGGATTCAAAACTTTCAAAGAACGATCAACTTCGAACTGCACTTCCTTGGAAAAAGCATTGCCAGCTTTAGCCATCGCCAAATAGGTATTATCAATTAAAGTTTTTCCAGAATCTAACAAGAAAATCCAATTATTTCCTGTTGTTGCACTACCCAATAATTGAATACGATTAATGAATTTAGCTTCCAAAGGATTATTTTCATCCAACTCTCCTGCAATAAATTTAGCTAAAATATTTTGCACTTTTTCAGTAAATCTTATCTTAAACAATTCTGCCCTTTGCTTGTCATTTAAATTTTCATCATTCTCCAGTTCCTCAATAATCGCCTGTGAAATTTCTTCAAAATCCACCTTGTCAAAAATATACAAATCAACCAACCCTTGATTGCTATTAATCCCCTTAAAGAAAGGCGTTTCATCACCAGTTAGCATATTATTCTCCGGCGTAGTAATCACCAGCATTCCACTACCCGGCTGATCATTCTTCTCACGTGGACTTGTTCCCAAAGTCAATTCTTCGTAAGCATCACTTAACCCATCTCCATCTGTATCTGCTTCAGTCGGATTAGTTTGGGCAAGACATTCCAATTGATCAGACAATCCATCCCCATCCGCATCACTACTTTGATTAATTTCAATCCCATAAGCCGCACCAAAGCTTCCATAATTACAACTCAATGCCAATTGTCTTTCAGTTCTATTTGCCTCAAGACCGTAAATCCCCGCGCCACTCACATCATTACCATTAACTATATTTTCTTCAGTAACAAAAATTACTTCTTCAGGATTTTCAATATTTAGTTCAACCCCAACATTCAGTACATTTGAAACAACGGTAGGCACTGGCTGATTTACTTGTGTTGGTTGAACAGGTTGGTTGGGCTGTGTTGGTTGAACTGGCTGCTCAGGTTGAGTCGGATTTTCTAAATTTGGCTCTGTCGGCTGACTTGGCTGTTCAGGCTCAACAGGCTCTTGAGGTTGCGGTTCAGTTGGTTGCTCAGGCTCACTTGGTTGAGTTGGATTTTGTGTACCTCCAGAACTTGCCGGCTGACCAAAACCACCACCCACACCTCCTCCACCCCCTCCCCCACTTGGCGGAGTCACTACACTTTGAACAGTAAAACTAGTCACATTTAAAATGTTACTTACATTCAAAGCCGGATCAGTAACGGTAATCGTACAATTATTATGAATTCCATCAGACAACGTCTCAAAATTTATCGTGTTATTCCCTGCACTAGCTACCGTAGTTAAAGACGTACAATCCCCTCCATAAGTAATAGTGCCAACTTCATCAGCAGAAAAAGTATAACTTGGAGTATTGTCATTAGTCAGCGCAGGCACTGCTGTAACTTCAGCAATCACAGGAGGAGTAACATCCGGTGGAGCATCATTATCCACAGTATTCACAACAATTTGTTGATCCAGCACCGCTGCATAATCTGGATCCGAAAGCCCATCACTCACACTCAAAGTTATAGTTGCCGACTCACCATCATAATCCAAATCATCTTCCTCTGCAGTAATAGTTACAATTTGCGGAGCATCCCAATTCGCATTGGTAAATGTCAAACTTGGTAAATCCACACTAACCGAAGCTGGCATATCTGAAGCAATTAAAATCACCACATCAGTAGCGGGCTCAGCTGTTAAATAAACATCAAAAGTTTCAGTGTCTCCTTCATTCAAAAGAATCGGACTAATAATTCCATCAATCGTAAACCCATTCACATCATTATCATCTATGGTCACAGGCACTAAATAATCAGACAAAACATCAAAGCTATCATCCGAAGAAGCATCATTAACTGACACCGTTACATTAACACTCTCATCATTGGCATCATCATCCTCTAGTCCAGAAACATCGACAGTTTGTGGCACATTCCAATTTAAATTTGTAAAAGTTAGATTTGCCAGAGACACGCCCAATAATACTGGATTCGCAGAAGTAATATTAAAAACCACATCCGAAGTTGGAATTGCCGTTAAAACCACATCAAAGCTATCAATCGGACCACCTTCGGTAACAGCAGTATTGCCAGCAGATTCAATAACTTCAAATCCAGCAGTAGCAGCGTCAAAAATTGAAACTCGGTTATTCGTCTGCTCTGCAACGTAAACTCTTTTATTATCTTCATCATAAAACATTCCCACTGGTGCCTGCATTCCGGATTGAGTGGTTAAAGCATTATTGGTTGTAAAAATACTCTGCCCCAAAACATTCACAGCATTCTCACCATTAGTAATAGAAGCCACATCATAAACCGTCACACGATTTGCAAAATCCTGTGCAACAAATAATTTGCTATTTAATACATCATAAGCCAGTCCTCTTGGTGAATACATTCCTGCCTGAGTAATAGCCAGTCCCCCATTAGTAAAATTAGTTTGTCCTAAAACATTAGCCGCATTTTCTCCATCTGTAATCCCATCAGACAAATCATAAATCGTCACGCGGTTATTGCCAGAGGCAGCCACAAATAATCTTTGATTATCCGAATCGTAAACTACCGCTCTAGGGTCACTCATTCCAGCTTGAGTTGTAGCAGATCCGCTATTAGTAAAATTAACCTGACCTAAAACATTAACCGCATTTTCTCCATCAGTAATTCCATCTGCCAAATTATAAACCGTCACACGATTCTGATTACCATTAGCCACAAACAATCTCTGTCCTACTGCATCATAGTCCATACCACGCGGCGCCCCCATACCCGCCGCCGTAGAATTTGAACTATTCCCGGCAAAATTAGCCTGACCTAAAACATTCACAGCATTTTCTCCATTTGTAATTACCGCAACATCATAAACCATCACCCGATGAAAATCCGCATCACTCACAAACAATCTTTGTCCAGCAGAATCATAAGCTAAACCTTGTGGATTTGAAACATGAGACTGGCTCAAAACCTGTGCATTCAAAGCAAATCCAGCTTGCCCCAAAACAAAATCCGGAACCCGATCAACTAATGTATTATCGACATTTAAATTATAAACCAGCACTCGTCTATTGGTACTATCAGCAACAAACAAGCGATGCCCCACTCTATCAATTTCCACATCCGAAGGAGAACGAAGACCTAGTCTATTTGGCGCATCATTAACATTCGCCGTAAAATCCCCTTTAGTATAAACAGGTTGTGGATCACTAATACTCGAGCCATCATACTGACCAAGCATATCAACAGCATCTTCTCCATCCGTCACCACAGCCACATCATAAAACATAATTCTATGATGCTGCCCGTCAGCCACACCCAATATTTGTGAGCCGGCATCGTAAACTAACCCTCTTGGGGAAAACAAACCAAAGGTTGTTGCACTAGAACCTGAGGTTGCAAAATTAGGCTGTCCCAATACATTCACCGCACTTTCCCCATCCGTTAAAGTGGCAATATCATAAACCATCACGCGATCACTCCCCAATTGTGACACAAATAATCTTTGACCGGCACCATCATACAAAACTCCATACGGCTGATTCAATCCGCTGGCTAAATTAGATGCGCTGTTCGAGGTGAAAACAGCCTGACCTAAAACATTCACCGCATTTTCCCCATTAGTAATTCCATCTAATAAATTATAAACCAGCGCTCTATTATTATTTTGATCGCTGACAAATAATCTCTGGCCTACCGCATCATAACTAAGCCCCCAAGGAGAGCTCATTCCTGCCTGTGTAGTAGCTGCAGCCGTGGCCGTAAAATTAGCTTGGCCCAAAACATTAATAGCAGCCTCACCATTCGTAATACCTGTCACATCATAAACAGTCACACGACTATTACCCTGCTGAGAAACAAACAATCTATTTGTCGCCGAATCATACAAAACATCTCTAGGCCCATTCATTCCACTTTGCGTATTACCTGTATTGCTTGCCGTAAAAGTCGCCTGCCCCAAAACATTAATCGCATTTTCTCCATTGGTAATGGATACCACATCATAAACCATCACCCGATTGCCTGATTGCTGCGCCACGAACAATCTATTATTAACACTGTCATAGGCAAGACCAATTGGAGTAGTCATTCCAGCCTGAGTAACAGCCACAGCATTGCTGACAAAATTAGGTTGTCCCAAAACAAAATCCGGAATTCGATCTGGAAAGGTGTTGTCTACATTTAAATTATAAACTAACACTCTATTATTAGTATAATCCGTGACAAAATATCTATGATTAACAGAATCCAAGACTATCGCCTGCGGCTGATTAAAACCATATCTATTCGCACTATCATCCCTGCCTGACTTCGTAAAAATCGGCTGAGGATCAATTATATTCGAGCCATCATACTGTCCCAATAAATCAATGGCATTTGCGCCATTAGTCAAAAGTGCACCGGAAGAATTGATCTCAAAGGCTATCACATTTAAAACATTGCTCACTTGATTAGCTCCGTCAGTCACAGTAATCGTGCAGTTTGCATGCGTCCCTAAAGCCAATGAATTGAAAGTAACTGTATTATTTCCAACTACCGCTGCCGTAGTCACCGACGAACAATCGCCACCATAAGTTATTGTACCCGGCTCATTTGTGGAAAAAGTATAATTGGGAGTTGTATCAGCTGTGGGCGTTGGCACAGGTGTAACTTCCGCAACCACCGGAGCTGTTAAATCCGGCTCCACATCATAAACCGTCACACGATTAATTGATAATTGTGTAACAAATAAATTTTCATTTACCGGATCATATGCCAACCCATTTGGCTGCGTCATACCTGACTGAGTGGTCGCTTGTAATTGTGCTGTAAAGTCAGTCTGACCCAAAACATATATTGCCCCCTCTCCATTAACTACCGAAGCTACATCATAAGCCATCACCTTATCACTATTAAATAGCACCACAAACAATCTCTGATTCACTGAATCATAAGCAAGATGCCTAGGCGCATTCATACCAGTTTGTGAAGAGGCGGCAGCAGCAGAGGTAAAATCAATCTGCCCTAAAACATTAATTGCATTTTCTCCATCAGTAATAGCAGCAACATCATAAACTGTCACTCTATTATTATTCTGTCCCACAAATAATCTCTGTCCAGCAGCATCGTAAGCAACACCAAAGGGAGTATTCATACCTGCTTGCGTTGTTGCTGGCGCACTCGAAGTGAAGTCCGGCTGACCCAAAACATTCACAGCATTCTCTCCATCCGTGATAGCGGCAACATCATAAACCGCCACTCTACTACTGGAAGATAATGCAACAAATAACCTTTGCCCTGCAGAATCATAAGCCATTTGTCTTGGAGCACTCATTCCAGACTGAGTGGTTGCAGCTGCACTATTAGTAAAATTGGTTTGTCCCAAAACATTGATGGCAGCCTCACCATTAGTAATGGTACTCACATCATAAACAGTCACTCTATTATTATTGGTTTGGGCAACAAATAATCTTTGCCCTGCCAAATCAAAAGCTAAACCACTAGGCTGACTCATACCTGTTTGCGTTGTTGCACTAGCATTACTGACAAAATCTACTTGCCCCAACACGAAGTCAGGAATTCTATCAATAAAGCTGTTATCAACATTCAAATTGTAAACCAACACTCTATTATTTGATTGATCAGCTAAAAACAATCTATGACCTACAGAATCAATTGCTACTGCTGATGGACTGCTCAAACCATATCTATTCGGCGAGTCATTGGCGCCATTTTTTGTATAAATCGGCTGAGGATCACTTAAATTAGTTCCATCGTATTGACCCAACAAATCCACCGCTCCTTCACCATTAGTTATTGCTCCCGCTTCAAAAACAGAAATTCTATTATTCGCTTCTTGCGCTACATACAAATTTTGATTGCCTGAATCATAAAACATCCCCAGCGGATCATCCAGCCCCGCTTGGGTAGCCGCAGGAACCTGACTTACATAAGTAGCCTGGCCCAAAACATTAATCGCATTTTCCCCGTCGGTAATTCCCGCCACATCAAAAACTGTTATACGGCTATTGTTTCTTTGCGAAACAAATAATCTTTGACCCACTGCATCATAAGCCGCTCCCGAAGTCTGGCCGGCCGTCGAAGACTGATTGGTTGTGCCGGTACCTGTAGTAAAATTAGCCTGCCCTAAAACATTAATCGCATTTTCCCCATCGGTAATCCCCGCCACATCAAAAACCATCACGCGATTATTTCCCGCATCTGTTACGAACAATCTCTGACCTGCGCTATCATAAGCCAAACCGATTGGAGTACTTAAACCTGACTGAGTTGTAGCAACACCGTTATTAGTAAAGTTAATTTGTCCCAAAACATTAATCGCATTTTCGCCATCGGTAATAGCAGCAACATCATAAACCGTCACTCTATTCACCCCCATCCCCTGCGCTACAAATAATCTTTGCCCTGCGGAATCATAAGCCAAATGCCTAGGTGTACTCAAACCAGCTTGAGTTACAGCCGCCCCACTTCCAGTAAAATTTGCTTGCCCGATAACATTCACCGCATTTTCCCCATTTACAATGGTCGCCACATCATAAACCGTCACTCTATTATTTCCTATTTGAGCCACAAATAATCTCTGCCCCACAGAATCATAGGCCAACCCCGAAGGTAAATTCATACCCGCCTGAGTATTGGCAGCAGCCGATCCGGCAAAAGTTGTCTGACCCAAAACGAAATCCGGCACCCTATCTATTAAAAGATTACCAACAGTTAAATTATAAACCAGCACCCTATTATTATTCTGATCAGAAACAAACAAGCGGTGATTTACTGTATCCATCTCAACCGCATAAGGGTTATCAAACCCCAATCTATTCGGACCATCATGAACTCCTCCCTTAGTATAAATCGGCTGAGGATCAATCACACTAGTCCCATCATATTGCCCCAATAAATCTATGGCATTTGCTCCATTACTAATATCCGCCCAAACAACTCCAATCTGCGACGAAAACACCATCATCAGGGTTGCCCCAATCAAAATCAAAAAAATATTTTTCAACTCTCGACGGAACATTTTAAACCCTTGTTTATATTTAATTTTACTAATTAATAGCTGAAGTCAGCCTTTTAATCAACAGCATATGACTAAAACTGCCATGCAAACCGCCAATTATTTTCCTTCCAAACAATCAATCTCCTCCCCCTGACATTCATTCAAGGCTTTTCTAATATCATTCATACAAACTTCCACACCCGCGTCGTCATCATTGGCATCCACAAATTTTCTATGAAGAGTATAAAATTGCGCTGGATTCACTCCTTCAGCTAAAAATTTACATGCTTCTGTTTTTTCCATGCTTTGCTCACAAGTTTTTTCTTCTTTAATACATTCCGCAACTTGCGCATTCTCCTTCCCACCATGACCTTCAATTAACGATTGAATTTTCCCAAGATTCTGCAAAGCCATTTCCTCCAACTGATCTCTTTCAGTATGATCAGCCTCCTTCATCTGTTCCTCAAGATACTTTACTCCCGTCTCCACATCTTCCCTACAACCAAGCACACCCATCCCAACCAAAGCCGCTCCACCCACCATACTCGATAAATTTTTCATATATTTTGTAATTAATTATGATCTTTGGCTATAGCAGCTTTTTCAGTAAAGTCAAGGGTCCTAGGATAACTATTTTAAACAGTCACAGAAAATTTCCCCCCCCCATTCCTTGAACAAATTTCCATAAATTGTCCAGACTAGATACTTGTCTCCCCCACCTCAAAAATTATAAAATCAGCTCTTATTTTTTATTTTCACCACCATGATATAAGTTAAAAATTTATCCGCTCCCTCGAACAAACCTCACAGCTGAGCGCTTAAAACTCAACTTATATCTTTACACAAAAACTCATGAATACTTCTGACTTACAAATGGAATCCAAAAAAATCCATGCACAATCTCGCGGAAAATTAGAAATCAAATCTTCCGTACCTCTGGAAAATAAAGAAGATTTAGCTCTGGCTTACACCCCCGGCGTTGGTGGCGTCTGCGAAGAAATTGCCTCCAATCCCGAAAAAGCTAATCAATACACTAGTCGCGCCCACACCGTCGCCGTCGTGTCCGACGGCTCCGCCGTCCTAGGCCTTGGCAACATCGGCCCTCTGGCAGCCCTCCCAGTCATGGAAGGAAAAGCCATCCTCTTCAAAAAATTCGCCAACCTCGATGCCTGGCCAATTGTCTTAAACGTCCACAGCACTGCAGAAATTGTCGCCGCCATCAAAGCCATCTCCCCCGGCTTCGCCGCTATTAACCTGGAAGACATCGCTGCCCCTCAATGTTTTGAAGTCGAAGAACAACTGCAAGATTTAGGAATTCCCGTCATGCACGACGATCAGCACGGAACCGCCATCGCCATTTACGCCGCTCTTCTTAATTCCGCCAAACTGGCTGGAAAATCTTTTGATCAATTAAAAGTTGTTATCAACGGTGCAGGCGCCGCCGGTCTCGCCACCGCCAAAATGCTCTTAAATTTCTCCAACTCCGGCCATCCGGCCGTCAAAGAATTAATTATCTGCGACACCAAAGGCATCATTCACTCAGAACGAACCGACCTCAATATCTACAAAAAAGAATTACTCAAAAAATCCAATTTGAGTAATCAACAGGGCGATTTAGCTCATGCCTTAAAAGACGCCGACGTCTTCATCGGCCTCTCCGTAGCCGGAGCATTACAACCGGAAATGATCAAAGTTATGGCGGACAAACCGATTATTTTCGCTTTAGCAAATCCCGTTCCCGAAATTTATCCGGACGCCGCCAAAGCTGCCGGAGCATTTATAGTCGCCACCGGCCGCAGCGATTTCCCAAATCAAATTAACAACGCTTTAGTTTTCCCAGGAATTTTCAGCGGTGTAATTTCCAATAACACCAATCACATTTCTGCCGAAATCAAATACGTAACCGCCTACAGTATTGCCGAAACAATCGAGCCAACTATTGATCAAATTCTACCTGACATTTTCCACCCCGAATTAGTAGGAAGAATTGAGGGATCGATCATGCGTCATTTACACTTCTAATTTTCTCTAATCAAAAAACCCTCCTTTTTTACGGGGAGGGTTTTTAAAAATTTAATTATTGAGCAACTCTTTCCACATATTCTCCAGTATCAGTATTAACTCTAATCACATCCCCTTCCTTAATAAACAAAGGCACATTCACCTTCGCTCCAGTTTCAATTTCCACCAATTTATTCCCACCGGTAGCTGTGTCCCCTTTATTTCCCGGCGGCGCACTTACCACTTTGAAATTCAATTTCGGCGGAAGCTGAATTGTAAACGGAGCCTGATCAACATAAGTCACAATCACTTCACTACCATCAGTAATATAATTCATCATGTCTCCTACATTTTCAATCGGCAAAGTAAATTGCTCATAACTTTCATTATCCATAAAACTCATATCAGTACCATCATTGTATAAATACTGACTCTTGCGATATTCCACATTTGCTTCTTCCAAAGTTTCATTACTGCGGAAAGAAACTTCTAAAACTTTCCCCGTTTTAGCATTTTTAATTTTAGTTCTTGTAAATGCAGATCCTTTACCAGGATTAACAAAGTTATAAGACATCACCACATAGGTCTCACCATTATATTTAATCGCGATCCCCTTTTTAAAATCTGAAGTTTGCATAACAATTTCTTATGATATAGGCCGGCAAAAAGACTTTTTAGCCTTCCCGCTGCGACAACGCGGTCATTCTAGCCACAAAACCACACCTAGTCAAACCCCAATTTCTTAAAACAAATCCGGCTTAGCCATAATCATCTCCACACTATTCATTACCGCTTCCCTAGCCGTCTCTAAATCCAAACTCAAAGCCTTGGCAGGAATTGCTCCATTAGCCAAATTTACCTTATATTTCCAATTTTCAATATCCTTCTCCTGTTCATAAGTATAAAAAACCCTATTCCCATTCAATCCCACCGGAGCCAATCGCCAATACGCCGCCTCATAAATAGTCTTATACTCCAATCTCCCAGATTTTTTAACCACATGTAAATCCACCAAATAACGCATACATCCATCATGATAATCCCCCGTCTGATCACAATAAATTTTCTTCGATGGCACAAACTCCTCCATCAAAATCGGCTCCTCACCATAACCTTTCCACAGTTCCGACTTAAAAACCGCATGATTTATAGGGTCATCAACATTAATTATTCTCACTTCATTCCCACAATTCCCACCCTTAATTTTCTTCACCACTACCAATTTATCCGAAAATTTGCTCTTACTTTTTCCTATTATTTTTAAAAATTCCCGAGGATCAAAGGGACATTCGACCTGTTTATAAAAAGCCCGATAATCCTCCGGAATAAATTTTTTTTGCTCCAATTTATCCTCACAAACTTCTTCAAGTTCATCACTATTAATTTTCAATTTCCCTCGAAATTTTAAAAAAGGCGGCCTAATAGAAAGTTCAAAGGAGTCTTCTGCTCCAACCACATAATGCTTAGGATTAAACCAAACCTTACCAAACAAATGATCATCTACTATCAACACTTTATTTTTTACTGCCTTTTTATTGCGGAAATAAAATTCCACAAAGTCCTTCATTAATTCAATCTGTCTTTTAGTTTGTTGACCTGTGACAAAAAACTCACCAACTTCTTTATCTTTTACATAAGTCACCTCTCCTAAAACTTTTGCCAATATTTCCTTAGGATTGAATTCTTTTTGTAAATTCTTTTCACTAAAATACTCTTCAAGCTCTGGGATATATTTAATTATTTTCATAGCCCAACAAAAAAACTGCACATACATTTTTTTCAATAATTCCCACTGTTTAATCTCGGGCTTTTCTAAAAAATTTAAATACCGCTCACTCATCACTGAAACATCATCAGAACTTCTGGTAGCCAACGAAACAATTTCCGGAGGAAAACTTAAATCCTCCCATTTTTTACCAAAAACATCCTCCCTCACATTCACATCAAATTCACTGACTATGTGCACCCTGGCGTTTTGTCTAATTTCACCAACTTCACCACCCATAATCCTGTCTAGCCCTTTCAAGCCCGAATTTTTCCCATTAATCTCAATAATATAAGGATTTCCCTCCGGCGTAATTTTTACATCATAACCTAGGGTAACAAGCTTATGTTCTTCAGTTTTTCGGGGGCTATTAATCATAACCTATTTAAAAATAGGCGCTATTATAAAAGCTTCATACCAAAAGTCAATTACACACTTACAAGTCTCGATAAGGTAGATACAAAACATTCCTGATATCCTCCTCCCCCACCAACAGCATCACTAATCTATCAACTCCCAGCGCATTCCCCCCACTCGGAGGCATCCCAAATTTCAATGCTTCAATAAATTTCACATCCACATCATAAACATCTTTCCCCATCCCATTGCGCTCCTCGCGCTCCTTTTCCAACCTACTCTGCTGCTCCTTCCAATCATTCAATTCCGAAAAAGCATTACAAAGCTCCAACCCGGCAATATAAACCTCAAACCTCTCCGCATAACCCGGACGCGCCACACAAGGCTTAGACAAGGCCGCCATAGAAATTGGATAATCATACAGAACCACCGGCAAATCCCGTCCCAATTTCGGCTCAATTTCATTCAAAAAAACCACAAAAAATAAATCATCAAAACTCTCCCCACCATTCAAAGCATAGCCCTTCTCCTTAACTCGCCCCCGCAACTTTTCCTCATCACCCAACTCTTCGGCCAAAATCCCCGCATATTTTTCAAAAGCCTCCACCAGGCTCAATTTCTCCCAATCCCCCTTCATATCCACCTCACACCCATTAAATTTCAAAACACTTTCATCCTTTCTAAATTCTGCCCACAAATATTTCACCAACTCTTCCGTATCCGCCATAATTTCCCGATAATCACTATAAGCTCTATACCACTCTAAAATCGTAAACTCCGGATTATGTCTATTACTGAAACTTTCTTTATTACGAAAAGATTTAGTCACCTGAAAAATTTTCTCAAACCCAGCCACCAAATATTTTTTCAAAGCATATTCCGGCGAAGTAATTAAATACAAATCATCTCGCACTGCCATTCCCTCAAACTCCGCTTTAAATTCACTTTTAAAAACATCCAAATACGGCTCTTGTCCAGGATATTTCACCAAGTTTGGCGTATCCAATTCCAAAAAATTTTGCTTCTCAAAAAACCGTCGAATCTCGGCAATAATTTTCGCCCGCAGCACCAACTTTTCTTTCAAATTCAAATCAACACTAGCCTTAATAAAATTCGGCGAACTTTTCCCCACATAAAAATCCTCACAGCCCACCAATTCCTCTATCCCAATTAATCCCGCTCGCCCCACTCCCAAACTTTTCACCTGCACCGAAACAATCGCCCCAACATTCGGAAATTCTTTACTCAAAATCATCAAACGTCCGGAAAAATCCTCTAAAATAAATCCTCTCTCACTCTTTCCTTCATCCACCAAACCGATTACCCGCCCCGCCAATTTTATTTGATCCGTCTTTCCATTAATTTCCCCAATCAAACAATTTCTATATTTATTCATATAACTTTAGATAAGCAAATTCACTATAAATCTAATCCCCCAAAAATCAATTGCTTCCAAAAGCCACCCTCCGCCCATTGACATAATTAGATTTTCAACTAAAATAACCGACGCACTACCAAGTGTGCTCTCAAAAATATAGGAATCGAAACAAGGACGATGCACGAAGAACACATTCGAAATCAATGCGTCCGGCGACGGGGAATCTGGCAGGTGCCTATTTCCCTGGTGCAAGTCGCCGAATCTCAACGACTCTACACCGTGAAAGGCTGGCGGTTGGCCATCGGCAAGCCGATTTACCCGACCACCAAGGTCATCTTGAGTTTCAATTGGGAACCCCATCGCAAGGAGTTCCCATGGCTTCTCGACGTCTTCGACAACGGACTCGTCACGAACCTTCTTGGCATGGAAGCGATGCTCACTTCTTTTGCTTACAAAAAGCATCGCCGGTCATATCAAGACGCGCCGCCGGGGCCACTCACCGACTACCTGCACAACCTCAAACCGCAATGGGGCATGGAAGAGTTTGGTAAGTTTTACAATTACCACACCCACAT
>JBOFLO010000006.1:0-1187 GCA_051657905.1 Candidatus Altimarinota bacterium
AATATGCGGAGGGGGTGGCGGGGGCGAGATTTTATGCTGGGTGTGAAAATGTGGATACGATTGAGGCGGAGGCGAGCGCGCTTGCGCGCGAGCTGTTTGGAGCAGAATACGCTTATGTGCAGCCGCATTCTGGGGCTGATGCAAATTTGGTAGCGTTTACTGCTATTTTGGCGGCGAAGGTGCAGAAAAATTTTGTGGAAAAATTAGGAGCGAAAGACATTAGAGCTTTAGATGAAAATCAATGGAGAGAATTGAGAAAGGAAATGGGCAATCAGAAAATGATGGCTTTAGATATTTCTTCCGGTGGGCATTTGACGCATGGATATAGAATGAATATTTCGGCGCTATTATTTGAAGCGCATCAATATAGTGTTTCGCGTGAAACTGGATTGTTGGATTATGAAGAAATTCGTAAACAGGCTTTGGAAGTTAAGCCATTATTATTGTTGGCCGGGTTCAGTGCTTATCCGCGTAGAATTAATTTTGCCAAGATGAGAGCTATAGCTGATGAAGTTGGTGCTGTCTTGATGGTAGACATGGCGCATTTTGCGGGATTGGTGGCTGGGAAAGTTTTTACAGGCGAGGAAAATCCAATTGCTTATGCGGACATCGTGACTTCGACTACTCATAAAACTTTGCGCGGGCCGAGGGGTGGAATTGTGCTTTCTAAAAAGTGGCTTGGCGAGTATGTAGACAAAGGTTGTCCGGCAATTTTGGGAGGACCACTTCCTCAAATGATGGCGGCAAAAGCTTTGGCTTTCAAAGAAGCTTTGCGTCCGGAATTTGCTGATTATGCGGCGAAAATTGTGGAAAATTCTCGGGCTTTAGCGGCGGCCTGTATGGAAGAGGGCATTGACGTTTTGACTGGAGGAACTGACAATCATTTGTTGCAATTAAATGTTTTCAAAGCTTTTGGAATAACTGGTCGTCAGGCAGAGGAGGCTTTGCGCGAATGTGGACTTACTATGAATAGAAATTCTATCCCATTTGATCCGAATGGAGTTTGGTATACTTCAGGTTTGCGTTTGGGAACTCCGGCCTTAACTACATTGGGAATGGGTGTGGCAGAAATGAAACAAATTGGCGTGATGATTAAAAAAGTTTTGAGTGCATGTAAGCCGGCTGCGGGGAAAGATGGGACGTTGAGCCAAGCTAAGTATACTTTGGATGCGGCGGTGCGGGATAAT
>JBOFLO010000007.1:0-6109 GCA_051657905.1 Candidatus Altimarinota bacterium
CATCAATCAAAGACAATTCCACTTGAGTACGAGACATATTTTCAGGAGCCACATAAAGTTTCTTCACTTCCAAAGAAGTATTCGCCCCCAACCTAGCCACACTATCATCCAAAAACCTCACCACCACAAAACTATCCGCTCTAGTAATCAACAAATCCCCTTCTTCCAAAGCGAAATTCTTATCCACAGCCAAAATTTGCCCATCTCTATTTACATAAACTTCCCCGCGCACTTCCTCCAAAAAAGTCCATTTGGAAGCTTTGGTCAACTTCATTTCCAACGGAGAAACAGTCAAAATACCCAATCCCACCACAAATAAAACAAAAGTCGCCACTGGCGCCTGAACAGTTTTCCAAAAATTATTGCTCCAAACAAAACTCGGCTTAACGTCACCTATCTGCGCTAAAATATTTTTCTTCAAATAATTAACCTGATAAACCGACAAATTCACCCCTCCAGAAATATTCATAATCTTTTCAATCAAATTCAAATCAGCCACTCTATTAATTTGTTCAGCGGCATTACTTCTAGCTTCTGCACTTTCACTAATCATCTTCAATAAATTTTCTTTGCCAGAACTAATTTGCTCAGCACTAAGCATAGGTTTCAAATCAGCTTGTTTGAGCCTTTCAGCCAAATTTGCCAATTCCCCCGAGTCCTGCGCCTGATTGTTCTGATTAAAGAACCACTTCATTGATTGTTGATTATTCTATCTTATTAACTACTACTAAGCATTTTTGTTACTAATATTTAATACCCATATCTACCAATACTTTTTTCAATTCTTGTAAAGCCCTATGCTTTAAAACCCTCAAACTCCCCTCTGTCTTTTTCAAAATCTGCGCAACTTCTCTATTATCCAGGTCATTAATATAATAAAGAGTAATAATTTCACGATAATTAGCCTTCAGTTTCCCCATGGCATTTTTCAAATTATCCTTACCAATCGCCTGATCCACCACACTTCTAGGGTCACTTTCCTTTTTATGATCAGCAAAAGTCGGTTCCAAAGGCGCCATATCTTTATTAAATCGATGAAAATCCACAATCAAATTATGTGCAATTCTAAATAACCAAGAAGAAAATGAACTACCCGGTTTTTGCTGATATTTCTTCAAATTTTCCCACACTTTCAAAAAGGTCGTTTCTGTCAAATCCAAGGCTTCATCCTTAGGTACTTTAAAGTAAATATAGCGATAAACTTTCTGCACAAATTGTTCATAAATTTTTGCAAAAGCCTCCACCTGACCCGCTTGGGCCTTTTTAACTAATTTCTCCAATTCCTGTGCATCCATTTGTATCTCACCACTTTGTCCTGTCAAATGGCCATTATTCTCGATATTCATCCAAATGCTTATTACTAAATCAAAACTACCTTTTAATTAACTAAAGTTCAACTTGCAATTTTGTCAAAAACACCAACTCCAACAGCCTCAAACTGCCTTACATAATCTAAAACACCATTTCATCTAAATTATTACAGTAAAAAAGCGCCTTTTCTTTCAAACAAGGCGCTTAATTGATTTTCTAACTCAATTTTAGTCAGCTTTAGCCAAAACATGCTCACCAGTCACATATTCAAATTTTGCCGGCTTAACCATTCCATCAAATTTCTCTTCTTTTAACATCTCAGTCAAAGATCTTACTTTTGCTATATAAAGGGTTTTTTCATTCCTCTCGGTTTGCAATTCCTGACGCGCAATTTCCAAACGTTTCAAATTATAGCCTTTAGTAGCCAATTTATTGTAATTCAAGAGATAAAAGAAACCCAACAAGGAAATCAATAAAAGCAAAATTCCCATTAACATAAAAGGATTAATATCGAATCTGATAAATTCCTTAGCCTTAGCTTCGGCAGCCTGTACCAACCCCGCTTTGGCCGCTTTACTTTCCGATCTAAAATCGCTGCGATAAGGACTGTAAGATGTTTTGATATGGGACATTTTTGTTTTTTAAATTTTTTTATATTTTTTCTGCCACACGTAGTTTGGCACTGCGGGCTCGGGGATTTTCCCTTACCTCATCTTCACTTGGCGCCAAAGGTTTACGCGTAATTATTTTTAAATTTGGTTCCAACTTTCTGGTATGCAATTCCTCCGGAAGATTCACATATTCTTTAGACTCTTCTCTAAAAAACATTTTCACCGTTTTATCTTCCAAAGAGTGATAGGCAACCACAATCATTCTCCCCCCAACCTCCAATTTACGAACAGCCGCCGGTAAAATTTGTACCAACGCTTCCATTTCCTTATTTACTTCAATTCTCAAAGCTTGAAAAACACGCGTCGCCGGATGAATTTTCTTTTTCCCACGAACCCTGACTTTCGCCGCAATCAAATCAGCCAAATCCAAAGTACGAGTAAACGGTCTATTCTGTCTTTCCTGAACAATCGCTGCCGCAATCAAGCGAGCATGCGGTTCTTCGCCATAACTTCTAAAAATTTCCGCCAATTGTTTTTCACTGTATTTATTAACAACTTCAGCCGCCGTCAAATCTTGTTCCTGATTAAAACGCATATCCAATTCACCATCTTTTTGAAAAGAAAAACCTCTTTCCCCCTGGTCAACATGAGGCGAAGAAAGCCCTAAATCCAAAACAATCGCATCCACTTTTTCAAATCCCAATTCCTCTAGAACCTCTTCCAATTCAGAAAAATTCCTATTCACATAAATCACTCTCTCACCAAAATTCTTCAATCTATTTTTAGCAAAAGCTAAATTCTCCTGATCCAATTCAAAAGCAATTACCTTTACCCCTTTATCAGCATTTTTCAAAATCTCCTCAGTATAACCTCCCAACCCCAAAGTTCCATCTACCACCAACTTTTCACCCTGCAAATTCAAAAAACTCAAAACTTCTTTGATCATTACTGACTTGTGAACTGGGTTTTTTGTTGATTCCATCAATATATTTTTTGATTGTGTTCAAAACTTCTATTCAGTCATGTACAAGTTTTTTGAACTTACACCCTTGTGCTCAAGTTATAAGCAAACAAAGCCAATGTCAAAGTTTTTACTCACCAGAGTTCAACTTTTTTACTCTCCAAACCGCTCACAAATCAAAATATTGGCCAACAGCAATCAAAAACACTCTAATAAAAAATTGTTGCTACCTCCTAACCTTATTGCATAACAAAATTATCATTAGAAGGAACTAATTTTATGTACAAAATCCTCAACAACTGTCAAAATACCCAAAAATTCAAATCAACATGTCTACACCTTTAAGTGAAATAGTAGTTATCCTTGCTTCAGCAGTTCCATTTGTCGGAGTTGCCGGTTCTTTGGCCGTTGGAAAACTTGTCGGGCTTCCTCCCACTGCAGCTTTATTTTGGGCATTGCTCGGGAACACCCTAGCCGCAATTTTAGCCTTCGCCATTTTGAATTTCCTTTTCAAGCATGTCATTTTCAAAATCAAATTCCTGGAAATTAAATTCAAAAAGAAATTTGAAAAATTACATCAAAGCCATTCGGAAAAATTCAATTCCGCTGGCTTAGTTTTCCTCACTATATTTACAGCCTCTCCCCTGCCCGGCACCGGTGCCTACACTGGAGTTCTAATCGCCTACATTTTCAACGCCCCCTTCTGGCCTTCCGTTCTGGCAATTACTTTAGGAAATATCGTCAAAGGATTAATTTTAACTGGCGGAATGGAAAGTGTTTTATACTTTTTTAACATTCACTAGCCCAACTGGTCGGAGCAAATTTTCCATGTTATATTAAAGAAAAATTAACCAAAACAAATATGTTCAGTAAAAAAACTGCAAAAAAATCTGATCAAAGACCTTTGGTGGCAATTAATGGTTTCGGCAGAATCGGCCGCCAAATTTTCCGCATCAATTTAGAAAAAGGCGAACCACTTAACATCGTGGCTGTTAATAATATCGGCGACAATAAAACTACGGCTCATCTACTGAAATACGATTCCAATTTTGGAACTTCGGATGCTGATATTAAATGTGAAGATGAAAATTCTATCACTATTAATGGTAAGAAAATTAAATATTTACAAGTTCGCGAACCGGAAAATCTTCCTTGGAAAAAACTCGGCGTAGATTTAGTTATCGAATCAACCGGAATTTTCACTGATCGCGAGGGAGCTTCTAAACATCTAACCGCTGGCGCCAAAAAAGTAATTATTTCCGCTCCAGGAAAAAATCCCGACATCACAGTTTTGATGGGCGTAAATTTAAAACAATATAATTCCAAAAAACATCACATCATCTCCAACGCTTCCTGCACCACCAATTGTCTCGGACCAATTGTTAAAGTTCTCAATGATAAATTGGGAATCAAAAACGGTTTGATGAACACCACTCACTCCTACACCAACGATCAACGTCTGCAAGACCTCGAACATAAAGACCTAAGACGCGCCCGCGCCGCTGCCCTTTCCATTATCCCAACCACTACCGGCGCAGCCACCACTGTCGGCGAAGTAATTCCAGAACTAAAAGGGAAATTAAACGGCTTCTCAGTTCGTGTCCCAACTCCAGTAGTTTCTTTAGTGGACTTCACTTTCACTTCCAATAAAAAAACCACAGCCGAAGAAGTAAATAAAATTCTAGCCAACGCCGCCAAAAAACAACTAAAAGGAATTATGGATTTCAATATGCTTCCTTTGGTTTCCGTAGATTACAAAAAAAATCCTCACTCCTCGATAGTTGATGGACTTTCTACCATGGTGGTCGGTGGGAATTTAGTTAAAGTAGTGGCCTGGTATGATAATGAATGGGGCTACTCTACTCGAACCGTTGAAGTCACTGAATATATTGCCAACAAACTTTAATGGAAAATCCTCAAAAACCCGGATTCTGGGATTTATTTTTTGGTAGATTAATCGGCTCATGCGTGGTCGGCTGCTGGATAATAACCGCAATTGCAATTATAGCCGGCCTGGTAATTTTCTACATTGCTTCCAATAATCCTGAATTTGTAAAAGAATTCCAAGAAGAAATCCGCAACAATCAAGACTTTCTACAAAATTTGCAATAAGGATTTTAGCACTGTATAATCCGCACTGCTAAACAATCAAAGTAATTCATGAAATTAGATCGTCGCTTAGAGGTTCTCAAAGCCATTGTTCAACACTTTGTTGAAACGGCTGAACCAGTTGGTTCTCAAACTATTTTGGTCAGTTATAAATTCCAGGTCAGCCCTGCCACCATTCGTAATGACATGGCACTTTTGGAAAAAGAAGGTTTGATTTATCAGCCTCACACTTCCGCCGGCCGCGTTCCTACCGATCTTGGCTACAGACTTTTCGTTGAAGAATTGCAGGACAATGAAAGAGCTCAAAAAGAAGCGCAAAAAGCTTTGCAAAAAGCTCAAACTGAAATGCAAATTCATAAGGTAAAACAGAAAATCGTCGATTTGGTTTCCTTACTTGCACATACAACTCAAAACGCCAGCTTCGCCACCCTTCCCGACAATCCTCGCACTTTTTATATCGGCCTTTCCAACATCATTCGCCAACCCGAATTCCTCTCCGACGCCACACGCGCCAGTCAGGTAATTGAAGTTTTCGAAAAAAATGATCGCTTTGTAAACATTCTTAAAAATCTTGAAATTGATCATTCCATTAAACTTTTTATCGGAAAAGAAAATCTGGTTCCGGAAATTCAAAGTATGGCTTTGATGGTTACCAAATACAAATATTTAAATCACGATAGTATCATCGGTATACTTACTCCCACTCGTACCGATTACGCTTTTAATAAAGCCGTTCTAGAACAGGCAAAACTACTCTCTTAACTCTCTAAAAAATGACCAATCCGCTTGATCCAAACGATCAAACTATTCCTACTGATGATCAAAACAATCCATCAGCAAACGAGCCAGTTAGCGAAGAACAAATTCTTCTACAAAATCTTCAAAAAGAATTGGAAGACTCTAAAACTAAATTGCAGGATTTAACCAATATCAGCCAGCAAGCCTTGGCCGATTTACAAAATTATAAAAAACGCAGCGATGAAGAAAAATCCCAATTCCTCACCTTCGCCAATGCCAATTTAATCAGTGAAATTTTACCGGTTATTGATAATGTTGAACGCGCCTCCCAGCATGTACCTGAAGAAGCAAAAGATTGGGCTCAAGGAATTATCGGGAC
>JBOFLO010000008.1:0-11162 GCA_051657905.1 Candidatus Altimarinota bacterium
TAAAAAGTTGGGAGTAAATTATCAACACATCATCTTACCAAACATAATTTATGGCTATTAACAGCAATCAGAAAGACTCACTCAGAAACCTTTTTTCCGGGTCTTCACATTCTGGCAAAAAAACCATGGAAGTGATTCCAGACGGTATTATTCCAGTGGCTAGAATTAAAGTAGTTGGTGTTGGTGGGGGTGGTAACAACGCTTTGGAAAGAATGATTAAAGCAAACCTTAATGGCATTGAATTCATTGCTATTAATACTGATGCTCAAGCTCTTCACAATTCCAACGCTCATATTAAAATTAATATTGGTAAAGCGACTACTCGTGGTCTAGGTGCTGGTGCTAATCCAGACATCGGACGTCAGGCTGCTGAAGAAAGCGCTGAAGAAATCAGAGAAGCTTTAATGGGAACTGATATGGTTTTCATTACTTCAGGTATGGGTGGTGGTACTGGTACAGGTGCTTCCCCAGTTATTTCTGAAATCGCTAAAGAACTTGGAATCTTGACTGTAGGTGTAGTTACTAAACCATTCTCTTTCGAAGGTAACCGCCGCAGACAACAAGCTGAAGATGGTTTGGAAAACTTAAGAAACAAAGTTGATACTTTAATTACTATTCCAAACGACAAAATCCTATCAATTATTGATAAGAAAACTCCTATTACTGAAGCCTTCACCGTTGTAGATGATGTATTGAGACAAGGTGTACAAGGTATTGCTGATTTGATTACTATTGCCGGTTTAATTAACGTGGATTTCGCCGATGTGAAAGCTGTTATGGAAAACGCCGGATCTGCTTTGATGGGTATCGGTTACGGTACAGGTGAAAACAGAGCTATCGAAGCTGCCAAAGCTGCTATCGAATCTCCACTTTTGGAAATGTCTATCGACGGTGCTAAAGGTGTATTATTCAACATCACTGGTGGAAATGACTTGAGCATGTTCGAAGTAGATGAAGCTGCTCGTATCATCACTGAAGCTGCTGACGCTGATGCTAACATCATCTTCGGTTCAGTTATCAACGATGCTTACACTGGAGAAATTAAAATCACTGTGGTTGCAACTGGTTTCGACGACAGCCCACGTGAAAAACCAACAATTCTAAGACAACACATGCCTTTAAATTCCGGTTTAAGAAACTCTGTAAACTCTACTGAAGCAATTGCTGCAACTAAAAATAAAGAAGCTGCTAACCCAGTTTCTAACTTAGAAAGCGAACTAGACGTTCCAGCTTTCATCAGAAGAAAAATGGATAAATAATCCCCTTCTGACCAGCTAATTTCAAAACATCAACCGCCCTCCGGGGCGGTTTTTTTATATCGATATTTTCCTTTAGAAAGAAAATATGCTACTTAAAAAATACTTAATATATTTCCAATGAGAAAAATTCAACTCCAATCTTCGTCTGACTTAAAAAATTTTCTAAGATTACTGGATTTGCCGGGAATTCATCAGGACTTAAGTGAATTATTGGATGTTTTAATGAACATAGAATACAAAGAACAAGATCATCTAGAAAAGGGTAATTATGAAAAAGCAGCTGAATCTAGACAAAAGGAGCTGCAAATTATGGAAGAGATTATTGAAAAGCTTAATCAAAAGCAGATTTTAATTGATGGCGTATTGGAAGCTGATGTTTCTGTAAAAAACTCATCTAATAAACTCTCATAAAAAAAGCCCGCTTATTCAGCAGGCTTAATTTATTATTTAGTCACAAAGGTCAGTGCCACACCTTTCTTATCAGCACGCCCTGTTCTACCAATTCTATGAATATAATCTTCATAGTTAGCAGGAATATCAAAGTTAATCACATGACTCACTCCTTTAATATCAAGTCCACGAGCTGCCACGTCGGTAGCCACCAATGCCTTCAATTCACCTCTTTTAAAGGCCTGTAAGGCACGAGATCTGAAGTTCTGAGACTTATCACCATGAATAGAGTCGGAACGAATTCCAGCACTCTTTAAAGCGTAAGCAATCTTATCCACCCCAAACTTGGTTCGTCCAAAGATCAAAACTTTATCAAAGCCCGGACGGCTCAATAATTCCACCAAAATATCAAATTTAGCATTCTTATCTGCAGGTACATGAACGATATCTTGTTCAATATTCACAGAAGTATCACGAGTTTTAACTGAAACCTTCACTGGATTAGTCAAAAACTGTTGAATCAATTCTTCCACAGCCTTCACTAAAGTAGCTGTAAAGAACAATGATTGTCTTTGTTTCGGTAATAATCCCAAAATGAATTTAATATCAGCGATGAAACCCATGTCCACCATTCTGTCCGCTTCATCCAAAACCACATTTTGAAAGCGATCCATATATAACCAACGTCTCTTATGTAAATCCATAATACGTCCCGGAGTACCAACGATAAAGTTGAACGGTCTGCGAATATCACGCCCTTGCATACTGATATTGCTACCTCCGATACATAGAACAGAATAAATATTCATTCCAGCGGTAAATCCTCTCAATTCATCATTAATCTGCACTGCCAACTCACGAGTTGGAGCCATAATTAACACTTGTTGAGTGCGATCAGCTAAAATTTTGTTAATCAAAGGAATCAAAAAGGCCGCTGTTTTACCGGTACCAGTATTAGCCAACCCGATTACATCTTTTCCTTCCAAAGCAATTGGAATCGCTGAATCTTGAATTGGAGTTGGAGAAATATAACCTTTCTTAATAACATTTTCCAAAAGTTTGGCCTCAATAGCGAAATCTTTGAATTCATGTTTGAAAACATGTTCAACGGGCTTAATAAAAGCCTCATCATTCACTTTATTAATTAATTGATCAATTCTCATCGTTGAGCCTTGAACTCTTGGACGACCACCGCCTGAGCGGCCTCCTCCTCTACCTCCGCGCCCAAATCCGCGACCACCGCCACCGCCAAATCTTCTCCCCCCACCTCCAGATCTGCCGCCGCCAGAGCCACTTGAGCTCGCTCCACTACCTGATTGTCTTCTATTTCCGTACATATATAATTTTAATCGTAAATTTAACTTTGCGAATTTATAACAAATAATTCAACAAGTCAAGTTTATGGCATGGCTAAAATTTCCTTAAATTCCACATAATACCTAATTTTTCAGAAAAGCATCCTCAATAAACCCATGCTCCCCCACCAATTGCACTTCTCTTTCTAATTTCACAGCAAATTTAGCCCAAACCGCTTGCTGAATTTCCTGACATAATTCCAATACATCCAGCATTGTCGCCGTCCCATCATTCATCAAAAAATTCCCATGTTTTTCACTAATAAATGCTCCTCCAATTTTGCGACCCTTAAACCCACATTGATCATTCAAATACCCAGCACTCAAACCCTGCTCCACCGAATTCCCTGATGGATTCTTAAAAAATGACCCCGCCGACTTACCAGTAGGATGCTTCCCCGCCCTCGCCACAATAATCTGCCGAACTTCCTCCACGCCCCGCCCGGTATCCCCCGGCTGCAAGCGCAACCAAACCTTCAGCACAATTTCCCCCGAATGTTTAATTTTAGAATGTCTATAATCAAATTCCAAATATTCATGTCCAACTTCCAGCACTTTCCCCGGTCCGCCCTCTTTGTCCTGACGATAAATCAGCGCCTTTTCAAATAAATGTTTAGTCTCTAGCCCAAACGCCCCAGCATTTCCCCGCACCGCACCGCCAATCGTGCCAGGTACACCCATCAATTTCTCCATCCCCGTCAAACCTTCTTTCAAAGTAAATTGAATAATCTGCGAAAGCAAAGTCCCACTACCCGCCACCACTAGTTGACTAGTCAAATTCCCCGCCTCATCTCGCACATCGCCACTTTCATCAATTCCTACCTGCCTAGCCAAATTATGAATCACCAAGCCACGGAATCCCTTGTCAGAAAAAATCATATTACTCCCCCAACCCACTATCACATATGGCAGCTGTTCAGCCCGGCTCGCCTCAATCAACTTCGGAATCATTTCCGCATCTTTCACCGCATAATAAAAATCAGCCGGCCCCCCCATCGCAAAAGTCGTAAACTTCTCCAAACTCACATTCCTCTGAATCCCCTCAATTTTGGCTAAATTCAGCCCTTTCTCCGTCGAATTATTTTCCACAGATTTGCTCATAATTATAATTTTTTGCCCTCGCAGCTTACCTGAAAAAATCAATTTTTCCAATTGACCATTATATGTTAAATTCATTCCTTCTCAAAGCAAACCAATGCCCAAAGCCAAGGAAGCGCCACAAATAGACCAATTATTCACCGAAGTTAAAGATCTTTCTGATCAACTTCTTCAACTTCCCGGTCAAAAATACCAACGCGAATTAATTGCCGAAGAGCTGGCTACGGCCCTCAAATCAATCAAAAAGCAAATCGAAAAATTACAAATTTTGGCTCAAAACAAGGGTGTTTTGCCCAGTTCTCCGCTTCTTTTTAAAGATGATTTTAAGGAATATAACTTCCCGCTCAGCTATTTAAGTTTGCCATTAATTCTCCGTCGTAAATTATCGGAAAAAATGGATATTTCTTCAATTGGAGAATTGGTGGTTTTGTCGCCATATAAAATTGTTTCCACCAAAGGTTTTACCGAAAAAGATTTATTTGTCATAAGCATGGCTCTCCAGCAACTAGGCCTGCAATTAAATACAAAAATTCTTTAAACATAGCAAAGCCCCCATCCTTTTACAGACGGGGTATTGCTCTTTGTTCATGATGAAGGCGCTACCAGTTGGCCACAGGGCCATCATTGTCGACATTCCATTCCTTCAACAGGAATTTCGTGCCACCTTCCTGGCTGTCCGAGACCATCTTGAATGGGATATCCACCAATCCCATCAGATCAGCCAGATTCTCCAGCAATCTGTGGAACTGGGCGCCTGTGAAGCTCTGACTGAAGATCAGATCAGTCGGTCTCTCGATTGTCTGATCCAAGTAGCCGATCTTGATGGTTCCATCCATCTTGACCACCATCTGACTGTTGCGTATGTCGAAAGTCCCGGTCGGTCCCACCCTCCCAATCACAGGGTAGTCCCCGATCATCTTGGGAGCTCCATGACTGACCAGCTCCCACCCACCTAGTGCCATGATATTGGCATAAATCGGTATGTAGTCGATCAGAAATTCCTTCTCCAAAGCGTGGAATAGCCAGGACTCGCCATCCTTGCAGGACAGCGCATTTCGCACAGTCAGTGCCTCGCCCTCACTAGTCGCGAAAGCCCACCTCCCCCTGTCGTCATGCATCAGCAGCGTATTCTTCAGCCCAACTGCCGTCTCACCCTTCATCAGCTGAATTCCCGACTTCTTCTCCATGTCTCACCATTCTTCCAAAGAGCGTTTACGTACTAAGTTCACCGCAACATGCGGAAACTCAATCACGTCGGCACTATAAATAATCTCGCGAATTTGTCAAATAATGCCAAGTATTTCTGAAGGTTTATTATGCGATATTTATCAAAAAAATTTAATTTGACTTGCTCCAACCTTTCGCCTATTATCAACCCGCTTTTACAGTTCTTTGAACTTAAATAAAGTCTTCCCTAAGCCACTTTAGCTCAGTTGGTAGAGCAACTGTTTTGTAAACAGTAGGTCGTCGGTTCGAATCCGACAAGTGGCTCCATAAAAAAGCTTCCAAGCTTATGAAATCGAAAGCCCCCTTCAAGGGGCTTTTTTAAGCCTCCCGGCAAAGCTCAAAATTCTATTGCCAAAACCGCCCCCACAACTTATATTTTTCAGGCAAACATCGGCCTCGCTTCAGATATTCCGCGACGCCAACAACGATGGGCAGATACTCAAGTGGTCAACGAGGACAGACTGTAAATCTGTTGGCTTCGGCCTTCGAAGGTTCAAATCCTTCTCTGCCCACCAAAAAAAATACTTTTACGCTCTTCGCTCGTAGCGTCTCACCCCAATAAATTCCATTCGGAATTTTTTTAAAATCGGATTTCACCTTAGATTTAAGTTAAAAATTATTTATAACTTTTGTCAAAACATTTTATAATTCCAATTTTACTTTCTACTCCATCAACAATCCCCTCCCGCCTAATCATCCGATTAGGCGCCCCCATTTGTGTTCTACTTTAGAATTGCTAAAATCGCCTCAATAAAACTAAAACAATATCAAACCAAAGCAAACAGACAGCAACAACAAGACCAAAACCCAACCTCAAAACAAATTAAAAAGGCCTCTCCCAAAATCGGAAAGGCCTTTTTATAATTGTCAGTATTCAGACTACAAAGCAGTTTTTGCTGTAGCGATAATTTTCTTCAATACTTCCGGATTATTTACAGCTAGGTCAGCCATGATTTTTCTATCAACAGCCACTTTTGCTTTTAATAAACCGTAGATTAATTTGGAGTAACTTAGTCCTTCTGCACGGCAAGCAGCATTAATTCTGGTAATCCATAAGCTACGCATATCTCTCTTCTTTAATTTGCGTCCGCGATAGGAATTCTGTCCGGCTTTAGCGATAAAGTTCTTCGCCCATTTTACTCTACTTCTGGCTACTTTTGAGTAACCTTTGGTAGCTTTAAATAGTTTCTTGTGTCTTTTATGACTGGCTACACCTCTTTTTACACGTGTCATGTTATGTCAAAGTTAAGATTAATTGAACAGGAGTTTCTTGAAATTCTTCGCATCTCCAGGAGCCATTTGCTTCCCAGATTTGTGAGCTTTCTTTTGTCTTTTAGATTTGTTTGTTAAAAGATGTTTTACAGCAGATTTCTTCATTAAGAATTTCCCGCTGGCGGTCTTCTTTACTCTTTTTTTCGCACCGCTGTGACTTTTTTGCTTCATAAATATTATTATTTAAGAGGAATTAAAACCATACCAATTGAATTTCCCTGTCTTTTAGCCGGAGATTCAATTTGTGCCGACTCTTTTAGTCTATCCCAGAAGGCTTTTACTTTCTCCATTCCAAGATCACCATGAGCGGCTTCTCTACCTTTAAACATCAAGTTAACTTTCACACTATTGCCATCCGCTAGGAATTCTTTGGCTCTTTTCGCTTTTACATCAAGGTCATGCTCATCGATTCTCAGACTTAATCGAATAATTTTCATCTCTGATTTTCTTTGCAGTCTTTTCTGCTTTTGTTCGATTTTCTTCTGTTTGTAGAGATATTTCCCAAAGTCCAAGATTTTGCATACCGGAGGTTTTGCCAACGGGGCTACTTCCACCAGATCCAATTCTCTTTCTCGGGCCATAGACAAAGCTTCTTCTATCGAAACTTCCCCTATTTGATTATCTAGCTCATCGATCAGTCTCACGCGAGGTGCGCGAATCTCCTGATTCATGCGAGTGTGTTTACTTATATGTGTAAAATTAGAAAATTATTTGACTTCTTTAGACCCCAAATCCAAGTGAGTCAGACGAATTTAAAAGGATTTCTGTGCAAAAGTCAAATTTTTCTGCTCATTCAGCGGCTTTAGACTAGTCCTTGTAAATAAAAATTGGAAAGTTCAAATATATTAAGGAGATTTAGAGTAATTGTATATTTGACTAATTAATGCACTAATGTTAATTTTGGTCTAGTTTTAGCCACTAAAATGACAATTGTACCAAAAAATCTCCATTCACTAGCTGGGCAAATAAATGTGCGTAGTGCAATAAATCCAATGATTTGGCTTTGTGCCGTCTCAATATTCCTTTTAGCAGGGGCTTTATTCAGTAACACTCTTTGGTTGCAAATCGCATTGTTTATATTGGCTGCAATTCCTTGGTTAATTACTGGCGGTGCATACATTTACTTTATGATTGTAAATCCAGATTATTTACGTTCTGAAGAGTATCAATTAGAATCAAAAAAAATTGCCCTTGGTGATAAAGACAATCCTAAATTAAATTTAATTACAGACTCTGAGTTGAGTAAAAACCCAGCCTTGATTGAGTCAGTAAAGAAAGGAGATGAAAATGAATAAATTATACTTTGTTGCATACAACCCCACTGCAAATTTTAACTATTTTGGATTTCATAAGCAGATTACTCAAGTTATGTATCCTAAAATTATTACAGACTGGTGGCACCATATTTCTCATGGTTACATTATTGTTTCTAGTCAACCAGTAAATAATTTATATAATTTATTGTATCCTTCCATTCCAGGTCAGCATTTCATGATAATAGAAATTGAGCCTAATAATGCCCAAGGATGGCTTCCCAAAGGGGCATGGGGGTGGATAAATAAATATAGGAAATAACTTCTGAGTTTTGCTTTTGAGTGAATTATTATTAATTGTAATCACTTCGTCCCTGCAATGCTCTAGTCAAAGTCACCTCATCTGCATAATCCAAGTCCCCACCAGCCGGTAAACCTCGCGCAATTCTAGTCACCCGCATTGCCATAGGTTTTAACATCCTGGTTAAATACATCGCCGTTGTCTCCCCTTCCAACGATGGATTAGTCGCAATAATAATTTCCAATTCCACACCCTCATCTTTCGCTCGCTGCGCTCGCTCCACCAACTCCCCCATTTTCAACTGTTCTGGCCCCACCCCATCCACTGGCGAAAGCACCCCATGCAAAACATGATAAATCCCATTATATTGTCCTGTTCTTTCCAGCGCTACAATATCCAACAAATCCTCCACCACACATATCAATTTCTTTTCTCTCAATTCATCCAAACAAATTTTACATTTTTCCCCTTCCGCAATATTCCAACATTCATTACAAAATTGCAGCCCTTTCTTCACACCCGAAACCGCTCCTGCCAAACCCTCTAAACGCAAATCAGGAGAATGCAAAAGATGCATTGCCAAACGTTGCGCTGACTTCGGCCCAATTCCCGGCAAACGCGCAAATTCATCAATTAATTTCTGTATCGATTGTGGCAGGAAATTAGCCATTTTTAAGGAGTTAATCTATTCACATCTCTTGGGAACATGGTCACTTCACGCACATTTGGTGCCGCCAATAATGCTTGGGTAAAGCGCTCTACACCCATCCCAAACCCACCATGCATTGGCATACCGAATTTAAAAATATTCAAATAATCTTCAATTGTTGAAGGATCAATTCCTTTTCTTTCCGCTGAAGCTTTCAAATCATCATATTTATTAATACGAAGTGACCCAGAAGCAATTTCAAACCCTCCACCAATACAATCATAACTTTCAGTTAACTCAGGATTTTCCGCAGAAGGCATAGTATAAAATGCTCTCTTGGACGTTGGATAATGCGTAATGAAAACATAATTTGATTTATGTTCTCTCTTCGCCCATTGCCCAACCAATCTCTCCCCTTCCGGCGACATATCCGGTTCTTTTCTATCATCTTGTTTCCCTTCGCTTTCTTTAAACACAATTTCCTGTGCTTCAGTCATCGTAATTCTTGGAATTTTCGGTACATCCAAAATTTCCACTTTCAATAATTTTAATTCAGCTGCTCCTTTGGTTTTTACAGCATCCACCATATAGCGAATACATTCTTCCAAAAAGCTCAATACATCCTCAATTTTATAAACAAAAGCCATCTCAAATTCATATTGAGTTGCTTCGGTTAAATGTCTAGAAGTCCCATATTTTTCCGCTCTAAAACATTTAGCAATTCCAAAAACTCTTTCATAAGCCCCAATACAAATTTGCTTATAAAGCTGAGCACTTTGACTCAATTTCGCCTCCTTATCAAAATATTCCACAGAAAAAAGTTCTGACCCACCTTCCGAACTTCCCATCAATAAAGTCGGCGGAAAAAATTCCACACAATCCTTACTAATCATAAATTCTCTATACGCTTGTTGCGCTAACCCATGAATTCTAAAAATCGCTTGCTGCTCAAGATTTCTTAAGGTCAGTGGTCGATTATTCAATAGAGTATCCAAATTCAAATCCATCACTTTCTTATTGATAATCACTGGCAAAACTTCTTTCACTTCATTCAAAACTTCCACACTCGAATCCGCCAATTCATATCTATCCGTACTATTCATTTGCAAAATAACTTTCCCCCTCACACGCAAAACGCTTTCCACCAAAAGATGTTTAATTTTCTCCAACTCCTCAGGTTTATTAATCACACATTGCACAGTCCCGCGTCTATCTCTCAAAATCACAAAAGCAAAATTTGGAAAAATTCTGGAATTATAAAGCCACCCCTCCAACATAACTTCCTGATCTAAATGGTCTTTAATTTGGTCACTTAATACCCTGGACATAAATTTTATATTTTTAATTATAAGCAATCAGCTCCCAATTTTTACCATTAATAAAAAAAATTGTCTAAAGATTCAGTTTGAACAATCCTCAGAAAGTAATTTATTCATGCATCAGATTCATTAAATTTTTCTATATTAAGTTCAAGATTTGAGCAAGAAAAAGGGGCGGTCACTGTATTGCTACAGCGCCGCCCCGGCTGGGTTGAAAGTCCGCACCTCTTGCGAGAGCTGAGATTCAAAGTTGAAAGGGAGAAATCCTTGGGAGCTTGCGAACGAGCTCGTGTTACCGCCTACGAATGGACAGAGCCAGTCCGAAGACCAGCATCATGAGCATCCAGTTCAGGTCGGCGTGCCTGCTAGTGGTGGGTTGGCTGACTGAGCAACCCTCGTCATCTTCTTGAGGGTTGACGTTATTGCTTTTGCCACCACCAGAGGAACTAGAGGTCGAGTTGCTTCCGCCTCCAGAACCGCTTGAGCTGCCACTGCCACCAGCTCCACCTTGACCGTTTTCGCAGTCGGAGGTGTTGAGGGTGCAGTCGTCGTTGCAGGAGATGGAGCCACTGTCGTAGCCCATCGTCGTGCAGCTCTGGTTGTTCATCTCGTCACCATCACACTCTTCGCCAACATCGACGTTACCGTCGCCGCAGGAGAGGAGGTCAGGACCAGAAATGATGCTACCGCTCATGACGTCGACGTCGACGGTGAAGCCCGCAGGGAGATCCCCTTGGGTGCCGTTGATGTTGAAGTCCAGAGGGTTGCCGCTGGAGGTGACGTTCAGTGTGATGAGGCCCTCGGTGCAGGTGAAGCGTACAACCGACTCGCTGATCCAATCAGCCGAGTAGATCGTGCCTTCCACACCGAGAGTGACGCCACCGATCGAGCTGAACTCGTAGTTGTTCCCGTTGTCGATCACCTCGCGGTGGTCGACGCCCTGCGGAACCGGGACTTGCGTCGCAGTGCCGAAAGGCTGAACGGGGATGTAGAGCTCATCTCCAGCCGAGGCTGCCAACACTAGGTTGGTAGCCGAGCT
>JBOFLO010000009.1:0-29770 GCA_051657905.1 Candidatus Altimarinota bacterium
CCTTCCAGGCCCCCAACTCCACCCCCATTCAAACCAACTTTCCCAACAAATTCTTTAATCTGGCTTTGAGCTTCAGTAGCCTTTTTAAAATAGATCAATTAATTGAAAAAAAATTACAACGAAAAATCAAATTCGACGCTTTTTTCATGCCCGATTTACGCCCCTTTCAAATCAGCAAAAACCTTCCATCCATCACCACCATTCACGACATTGCCTTCCTGCATTTCCCTCGGTTCTACTCATTTAAAAGCCGTCTCTGGTACGCTTTAATTCGAGCAAAAAATTTAATCAGAAAAAATACTCACATAATTTCCGTTTCAAATTTCACCAAACAAGATCTAATTAAAACGCTCCATTTACTTGAAAATAAAATCACCACCATTTACCCCGGCCTCCCAGCTCTAACTACTGCCAACAATTATTCGGAAATAAAAAAACTTTATCAATTACCAGAAAAATATTTTCTTACTCTTTCCACTCTCGAACCACGTAAAAATCTCCAACGTATCATCCAAGCCTTTCAAAAATTCTCTCAAAACCACCCCGACTATCAATTGATTATAGCCGGAAATTCCAATCCAGAAATTTTCCAATCCGAAAATTTTTCAAAAACTCCACAAATTCATTTTATCGGATTTGTGCCTGAAGAACATAAATATCAACTAATAAAAAACTCTCAACTCTTAATTTACGCTTCTTTATTTGAAGGCTTTGGATTTCCAATTCTAGAAGCCCAGGCCTGCCAAACACGCGTATTAACCTCCAATCTTAGCTCTATGCCCGAAGTAGCTGGCACATCTGCCATTCTGGTAAATCCAAATTCCACAGACTCTATTGCCGACGGTATGGAGAAACTACTAAAAATCCCCTCACAAAACTCTGAGAATATACAAAAGTTCTCTTGGGAAAAATCAGCTCAAGAGCTAATTAAGTTATTTCAAAAACTTGCTAATTAAGACTAGGCTTTTTGGTTAATGCTGCTCTTTTATTTTCTTCAGAATTTATTCTCTTTCCTAAGTCCTTCAAGAAAATTGCAATAATCGTCGCCATCGGAATTGCTAAAACTAATCCAAGCAATCCCAAAAATTGTCCACCTACCAATAAAGCAAAGATAATCAAAATCGGACTTAAACCAACCGCTTTATTCATCAACAGCGGCACCATAATATTATTCTCAACCTGAGAAATAGCTAAATAGAAAATTGTCATATACAAAGCCAAAATAGGGGATTGGCTCAAAACAATCGGTAAAGCAATCAACCAAGCAAATACTCTTCCAAATACCGGAATAACCATCATTACCCCAGCAATCACCGACAAAATCACCGAATATTCAATTCCCATTACTGCCAAACCAATAAAAGTCGCCACACCAGAAATCACACAAACCAAAAACTGTCCTCGAATCCAATGACCGATTTTAGTTTTCACCATCTGCATTCTATCGGAAATATATTCGCTATATTTATTAGGAAAAATTGAAATACAGAAATTTTCCACCGCTTTTTCGTCCACAGTCATAAAGAAAACCAAGATGGCTATCAACAACAGATTCATCAAACCATTGGTAATAAACATCAAAACACTCCATAAATTTCCACCCAAACTAACTATTTGCGTAGAAACTAGCTGTAAAGAATTTTGTAATTGCAAAGCCAACGCCTTCACATCAATCGCAGCATACAACTCATCTATCAACGGTTTAATCTGCTCAGCAAAAGGATAATTGCTCTGTCCTTGAGTAGAAATACCCACAATCACATCATTAGTCATACGTGCAATCCCCACCAACTGATCGGCAATCACCGGCAACAAACTCGCTATCATCAAAGCAATTAATACAAAAGAAACAATATAAACCAACCCCAATCCCAAAACTCTCGGAATTCTAAATCTCTGCAATACATCAATCAACGGATCCAAAGCTGCTGCAATAAAGAAAGCAATAAAGAATAGAATTAAAACATTGCTAATATTCAAAATAAAATATGCCAATAACAAAACCATCAAAATAGCTGCAGTAGATTTCGCAATACTTAATGCCGAAAGTTCAACCTTAACTCTCCTAGTTTTCTCAACAGGCAAAACAACTTTAGCTGAATGCTCATGATGCTCCATCGTATTGCGATTCTTCCTAATTTGCTCAGCCTTATCGCGTATATTAGTGATCTTTTTCTTAATAGTACCCAATACCTCATTTAAACTGTCTTTTGTCTTTTTCATATTTATCTTGTTACTACTGCTAAAATTACATTCACAATTGTCCAAGCTAAAAAGGCCACCGACATACCAATTAAAGCATTAACAATATAACTTTTCCCCGTATCTTTCTGTTCACTAATCCCTCCTGTGGTGTACATAAACCCACCAATAACCACAAACAACAAAGCAATCAAACTCACTATTCCCAAAAAATAATTACTAAAGTATTGCAAAAAATATGGAATCATAGCCAATGACACACGCCCGGTCTGAATAGCACATCCCAAAATTTGAGGAATATCTTCAGGCACAATCGGTACCTCCTCACCATTTACTGCCATACTTTTATTAAACCCATCAATCAATTCCTTACAATTTTCAACCACATTTTCCGTACCTTCTTCTCGCAAATCAGGCAAAATAGTCCCTTGAGCAAAAGCAAAATCAGCTGCACTCAAGGAAAGCATCAACCCTAAAAATAAACCCATCACTAATTTTTTCCACATAATCAAACTTTTTATTTGCCCTTATTGTAGCACAAAATAAATACCTGCCTAGAGCTTTTAACTAAAACAAATCATCCTTTTTCAAGGTTACCAAATGCGCTCCATAACCAATCGCCATTTTCAAACTCTTCATCCCACCCATTTCCAAATTCTCAATTCCTTTATATTTCTGCCTTAATAAATCAAACAATGATCTCATTTTATGCATTTTTTCTTCTGTAATCTCTCCAAGCGCAGAAATCCCTTGGATTTTTAAATTTTTAAATTTCGCCAATTCCTTCATTTGCAAAAACAACTGCTTTGACTCAAACCCATTCCTCTGATTATCAAAATCTATAGCCAACAAAACCTTCAGAATAATCCCATTTTTAATTAAATACTCATTCACCTTCTCAGCCTGCTCCAAACTCATCAAATTCTCCCACAAATCAATTCTCCGGAAATTTGCCCAATCAAAAACCTGAACATCTCCATTAAAATGCAACTTTCCTCTATCTAACTTCGCAACTTCTTTAAAATCTTTTTCCGTCACCCTCAACCTCTTAATCCCCAAATCCAGCATAATTTCCAATTCCTCCCTATTAAACCCATCCGCCTCCAAAACCAACTCAACATCCACCGCATTTCGCAGTGAGGTTTGACAAAACAGTGAAATTTCCTTAAAAATATGCTGTAATCGCGCCAACCAGTATGTTGAATTTATCTCCTGAGCTTCCATTTTAATGACAAAAAACAATCATAATTTACCATTGCTAGCCATTGTGGGTAAACCCAATGTCGGCAAATCCAGCTTATTTAATCGCTTGGTCGGTAAAAAAATCTCTATAATTTCCGACACAGCGGGCACAACCCGTGACCGTATTTTTCAAAAAACCGACTTAAACGGTTTCCCTTTTATTTTGGTAGACACTGGCGGTATTGAAACTGACAAAAAGGAAAATATTGAAGCTGAAATGCAAACTCAAGCCCGTTTGGCAATCGATGAAGCCGACTTGGTTTTATTCGTCATTGACGGTCAATTAGAGCCAACTCAGGACGATCTAAAAGCAGCCCAAATTCTTCGTCGTAATTCTAAAAAAGTAATTTTCATCGCCAATAAATGCGATAATCCTAAATTTTCTGGTCAATTACAAACTTGGTTGGAACTTGGCTTAGGCGAACCTTTTCCCGTTTCCGTAATTCATAATTTCGGCTTCGAAAATTTAAGCAGCGAAATTATTAAACATTTAAAATCCGAAGGTTTTCGAGACTCTCCACATTTACACGAAGAAAGAAGCGCCGATGACAGCATCAAAATCGCCGTAGTGGGACGCCCTAACGCCGGAAAATCTTCTTTTGTTAATGCCGTTTTAGGGCAAGAACGCATGATTGTTTCCGATGTAGCTGGGACAACTCGCGATGCCGTTGATATCGACCTTACTTTTAAAGATCAAAAATTCACCTTAATTGATACCGCCGGTTTGCGTCGTCGTGGAAAAATTGAAAAGGGGATTGAGAAGTATTCCAGTTTCCGTACCATCAAAGCTATCGAAGAAAGTGATGTCGTTTGTTTAATCATGGATTATCAAATCGGTATTCGTGCCCAAGATTTGCATATTTCCTCTTTTATCTTGGACGCCAATAAAGGGCTTATCCTAGCCGTCAACAAAATTGACTTAATGGAAGACAAAGAAAATGAACGCAATAGAATCACTAATATTCTTCGCCGACGTTTTGATTTCTTGGCTTGGGCTCCAGTTGTTTTCATTTCAGCGAAGAACAAAAAGAATTTGGAAGCAATTTTTCAACTTTCCCAACAAATTCAAACTGAACGTCACAAACAAATCAGTCATGAAGAACTAAGAGCCTTTTTATCCGAAACTTTCCACAAACACTATCCACCAACTGTGGGTAATCGTCGTTTATTTTTCTATGATTTGAAACAAGTTGGCAATCAGCCTCCGCGCTTTGAATTCTTGGTAAATAAGCCGGATATGATGCATTTCTCCTATCAGCGTTATTTAGAAAATGAATTCCGTACCAGATTCGGTTTCACCGGAACAGCAGTTCAATTTTTCTTCAAAGAACTGGACAAGAGACTTCTCAAAACCACTAAGGCTGTTTAATCATTCAACACTTCTTTGAGCCTTTTTTTCCAAGATTGCTTGAACTCCAGCCTTTTGTCATTATTATGGAACTTTAGCATTTGATTGGAAACAATTACTGAAGCCGTTTCAGGCAATTTAGTCTGTCTTTCTGCATGTCTTTTCAAAAAATATCCACTCAACCACTTTTCCAAAATATTCCCAAACTTTCCTTTCAAAATAAATTCATAAATCTTCTTTATCCAAGATTTTTTCTCTAGTACTTCTGTAAATTTCTCCCTTCTATCTTCGAATCCAGCAAAATATTTTTCTATCCATTTATTTTCCAACTCAATTTTCTTCCAAATCCCTTCTGGGCCATACACAGGTTTTAAAGCCATCATCCAATATGCAAAATAAATATCCCCATCCTTCAACAGAATCTCCTCAAAATTCAAATTATTTTCATTCACATAAAAACTCAAACAAAACCTCCCAGCTACTGTCTCTCCATGTCTTCTCACCCCAAACAATTGCATATAAAAAGTCAAAAACACTCTAGCCAAAAAAATTCTCCCCGGTTTAGTTATAATCAGCAAATCAATATCACTATCTTTTTCTACACAATCAAAAGAAGAATAATTACAAACACAAACCATTTCCACAAAAGGCACTAATCCAAAAGCCCACTTCCATTTATCAACCTTTTCTCTAATCTGGTCCGCTAACAAACTTTTCGCAACCCTGTCCTCCAACAATTTCTCACTTCCTTTCAAAACATAAAATCCATCTTCCTGACTAATATTTCCCATTTCCTTTAATTTCTTTTCAACATCCAATTTCGTCTCAACACCGCCCAACATAAACCTCATCACCTCCTCAACACTCAAAGCCAAATCAAAAATCTCAAAATAAGCTAAACTAGCCTTAATTTTCCCTTCCAAACTCAGATTTTTAAATTTTTCCGTAAAACTCACAATTCCTAATTAACAAAACCTCCCAGCTATCTTATACTTACCCCCGATCAAAAACAAATTCCCCCTCATGAACAAGGTCATTAGCCATCAACTCAAAAACATCCCTCATCAACCTGGCGTTTATAAAATGAAAAACGTCGATGGGAAAATTATTTATGTTGGTAAAGCCAAAGACCTCTATAAGCGCGTAAACAGCTATTTTAAAAAAGTTAATCAACATCCTCCGCGCACTCAAAAACTCGTTGAAAACATCACCGATCTCGAATACATCATCGTTAATTCTGATTTAGAAGCGCTGGTTTTGGAGACAAATTTAATCAAAGAATATCGTCCCAAATACAATATTTTAATGAAGGATGACAAGAATTTTGCCTATATTAAAATTACTACCCAGGAAGACTATCCGCGCATTTTAGTAGTTAGAAAAGTACTTAAAGACAAAGCTAAATACTTCGGCCCAAAAACAGCTGCCAGTCGCATTTACTACACATTAAAAACTCTTCGAAAAATTTTCCCTTACCGTAATTGTAATTTAAACATCGAAGATTTAGGACCTACCGAAAATACTTTCGAAAAAAAGCGTCAGGTCAAAATCACACACGCTTCTATTAAATATCCTTGTTTAGATCTACATATTAAACGCTGCTTAGCCCCATGTGTCGGCCGTCCAAGCAAAGAAGAATACCAGGAAATAATCAATCGCATCATCGATTTTTTAGATGGCAAATATCAAGAAATTATCGATCAATTGAAAGCTAAAATGCAGGATGCCGCATTGAACAAACGTTTTGAACAAGCAGCTAAATTACGCGATCAAATTTCTGCCATCGAAAATATATATCAGGACCAATTGGTCAGCAGCCCTGATCATCTCAACTCAGACATTCTTAATTATTATCCAGAAGATCAAAAAGCCTACTTTAATCTCTTCCAAATTCGCGATGGAAAACTGGTTGATCAACAAAACATCATTATCGACAACCCCGATCTTGAAACCCCAGCAGCAGAATTAATCGGCAATTTCATTCAGCAATTTTATTCCGACAACACCAATTTACCGGCCGAAATTCTCGTTCCGGAACAACCACCTGAACCACAACTTTTAGAAACTTGGTTAACCGATTTGCGAGGCCATAAAGTAAAAATCAATATTCCATCCCGCGGCAAAAAAGATCACTTATTAGACTTGTCTTTAGAAAACGCCAAAAGTTTTGCTCTTCAATCCAGAGCCAAATGGGAAGGGGAAAGCAAACCAAATCGTGAATTAGCCTTAGAAAATCTAGCCCAAATCTTAGGCTTATCAAAAATCCCTCAACGCATCGAATGCTACGATATCTCCCATTTATCCGGAACAAATACCGTAGCCTCCATGTCAGTTTTCGAAAACGGCTTTCCCAAAAAAGATCAGTACCGCCATTTTAAAATCTCCATCAACACCGCCGGCAGTCCTGACGATTTTGCCTCCATGGAAGAAGTAATTTTGCGCCGCCTAAAATACCTCAAACCCTCAATTCAAACCAAGGGATTCAAAGTAATCAAACAAAGAAGCATCATACCTAAAAAGTCCGAGTCGGAGGTCAAACAACTTGAAACAAATGAACCTGTAGATACTACTGCCCCATGCGATCCCGAAAATCCAGAAATCCCTCAAGATATTTATCAAGTCTCCAAAGATAAAGCTACATTATTAGAATTCAAAGTTATCTCATCGAACAAACTAAAAACCTGTTTAGAATATTTTCCAACCCCTACCGAAAACTTCGACATAATCATTAAAAAAATCCTCGACAAATTCACTTCAAAAAGAATTTATTTAATTATTCAGAAAAAGGAATTGCGCCAATTCGAAACTCTAGGCTTTCAAGAGGTTCAGGTTAATACCGAAAACATCCCATTAGAGCCTCAACAAATCTTAATAGTTTTTGATAAAACTCGTAATTTTGAAGATAAATCTTTCAAAAAAATCCCCGATCTAATTGTTATTGATGGTGGGAAAGGACAGCTTTCTCATGCGGTCAAAGCTATGGAAGACCACAAATTAATTATTCCAATAATCTCTCTAGCTAAAAAACAGGAAGAATTCTTTTTGCCTGGACAAACCGATTCAATCCGTTTGGAAAGTAACAATCAAAGTCGCTTATTAATTCAGCATATTCGTGATGAAGCTCATCGTTTCGCTATCGAATACAATCGCAAACTTCGCAGTACCGATTACACCAAATCTCAATTGGAAGAAATCTCCGGAATTGGTAAAATACTAACTCAAAAGCTGCTTCGAAAATTCGGCTCCGTCGACAATCTCAAAAACCAACCAGAATCAGAAATCGCCAAAGTGGTTGGCACCAAAGTCGCTTTAAAAATCAAATCCGCCTTAAATTAATCAACATATGGAATTTTTCAATCTTATCATCGGGCTAGTAGTTGTGGCTGCAGTTATTTATCTAGTATACAAAAACTCTCAGCAACAAACACCTAAAGAAGACACCCAAACTCAAAAACTTTTCCTAGAAATGATGGAGGGCATGCGTCGCGAATTCCACGATTCATCTAACAAAAGCCGTCAGGAAATTCTAGAAACCTCGCATCGCACCCGCCAGGAAATGCAAGAGATGAACACTAAAAATCGCCATGAAATGCTCACTCAACTGGAAAAAGTTAATGATCAACTTTTCAAAGGTTTAACTGAAAGTGGCAAAACCATTCAAACTCAATTCAAACATTCTCAGGACACCATGAAAGATTTAACTGAGCGACTAACCAAACTTGATGAAACCAACAAACAAGTTATGGGCTTCACTGAACAAGTAAAATCCCTAGAAAAAATTCTTTCCAGTCAAAAACAACGCGGTATTCTAGGCGAAATCATGCTCGAAACTCTACTCGGCAATATCCTCGCCCCCGACCAATATCAAATGCAATACCCTTTTGAAAATGGCGAAAAAGTTGATGCCGTAATTAATTTTAAAGACAAAGTAATTCCCATCGACGCCAAATTTTCTTTGGAAAATTACAATAAAATCATGCAAGAAGATAAAAAAGAATTGCGTGAAAAATTGGAAAAAGAATTCAAAAATGATATCAAAAAAACTATCGATCAAACTTCCAAGTATATTCGACCAAAAGAAAACACCACGGATTTCGCTTTCATGTTCATCCCTGCTGAAGGAATATATTATAGTTTAATTGCCTTCAAAACTGGGACTTTGGACATTAACAGCCAAAACCTTATTGAATACGCCTTCGAAAAACATGTAATCATCGTTTCGCCAACAACTTTCTCAGCTTATCTTCAAACAGTTTTGCAAGGATTAAAAGCTGTGGAAATGGAAAAAAACGTTTTAGAAATTGTCAAAAGAGTAGGGGAGCTAGGCCGCCATTTAAACAGCTATCAAGTATACATGCAGAAACTCGGTAATAACTTGGGAACAACAGTTAACATGTACAATTCCGCTACCAAAGAATTCGTCAAAATCGACAAAGATGTCAGCCGCATCACTGACGGCAAAGCAAAAGTAGATGTAGAATTACAATTACTAGAAAAACCTCAAGCCGAAGATTAAGCTAATTTCATTCCCAAAACATCTTCCAATTCCTCTTTGCTAACAGCCCCCTCTCTCAACAGTCGGGGCTTTTCTTCACTCAAATCTAAAACACTTGATTCAGTCCCCCCAACATTTTCCTTATTTTCCAAAATTTCCAAATCAGGAAACACGACAGCAATTTTTTCCAAATCATTCAAGCTATTCTCCCCGGATTTATTCACCGAAGTAGCGACAATCGGTCTCCCCAAAGACTTAATTACACTCACCAATCCCTGATGCGCCGGCATTCTCACCCCCACCCTGTCCCCACCAGCAGTTATCAAATCACTAACCCCAACCTTTTTCCTAAATATCAAAGTCAAACCCCCAGGCCAAAATTTCTGCATCAATAATTTATGCACAGGCCGAACATCTTCAACAATCTCCTTCAACATTTCCACCGAACCAACCAACATCGCCAAAGGCTTATTTTCAGAACGCCCTTTCAATTGATAAATTTTTTTAACAGCAGCTAGATTTTGATAATCCGCCGCCAATCCGAAAACAGTATCCGTTGGCACAATAATAACCTCACCCCTTGCCAACTCATCCACCGCCCTAGTCTCAGTAATTCTTCTAATCATAGAATTTATTTTCCACTATAAGCAGCCTCCAGTTCGGCAATATTAAATTTTTTAGAACCCATCACGGCCATAGTAACTCTTTTTACACCCTCTACATCTTCACCACGCATCAAATCCACCAATTTTTTCGGTACAATCTGCCAAAAAATACCAAATCTATCTTTACACCAACCACAAGCCTCCGACTGAGGAACATGTGAAAGTTTTTCCCAAAAATGATCAATTTCTTCCTGATCATCACATTCAATTGTAAAAGAAATCGCCTCACTAAATTTAAATAAAGGCCCTCCATCCAAACAAATAAAACGCATCCCATTCAATTCAAAGTCTCCATTTATAACTTTCCCTTTCATACCCTTAAAATGCTCACTCATTGACTCATCCTCTGGATAATAATCAATATTATTAATCTTAGAATTCTTAAAAACCCCAACATAGTAATTCATCGCTTCCTCCGCATTCATATCAAACCACAAACTCGGTACAATTTTCTGCATACTAGCCATAATTGATTGCATTTTAAACAATAAAAAACTCCCATTATTTATATCATAAAGATGATATTAGCTGGAAGTACTTAATCTTTCTGGTGGGAAAGGAGGGACTTGAACCCTCACTCTATTGCTAGAACACGATTTTGAGTCGTGCGCGTCTGCCAGTTCCGCCACTCTCCCAGGATTTGAAGCAACCAAAGTTTACGAATACAGCCCCACTAAGTCAAACTGTTTTTTAAAACCCTTCTGCGAGCTCTCAACAATTGCCTTTTAAAAATTTTTTATTATAGTATACTTTCGGCAAACTTAGATCTAAATACAGCCAAAATCATGAGCAAATTCTGCGATATAACAGTAATTAAAGTACAAGCCGGCAACGGAGGCAATGGAGCATCTCACTTCAGACGCGAAAAATTCGTGGCTTTTGGTGGACCCGATGGTGGAGACGGGGGAAGGGGAGGGGACGTGATCTTTAAGGCCAACCGTAACGAAAATACCCTAATTGATTTCCATACTAAAAAACAATTCCGCGCCGAAGATGGCGGGAATGGACAAAAAGGTTTAATGCATGGCGCCAATGGTGAGGATTTAATTCTGACAGTTCCAGTTGGTACAATCGTTTACAATCCAGTTAATAATGAAGTTTTAGTAGATTTAAGATTTCATGATCAACAAGCAGTTATTTCCAAAGGAGGTCGCGGAGGTCTCGGAAATGCTCATTTTAAAAGTTCCACTAATCAAGCTCCTTCACTGGCAGAAACAGGTGAAGAAGGCCAAATCAAAGAACTAAAACTAGAACTTAAATTAGTTGCCGATGTTGGAATTATCGGTATTCCATCAGCAGGTAAATCCACTTTAATTTCCCGTATTTCCAATGTCCGTCCAAAAATCGCCGACTATCCTTTCACTACACTTACCCCTAATATCGGCGTGGTAGATATGCGTCAATTTGATGCCAAACAAAAATTCTCTTTCGTAGTCACCGATATCCCAGGTCTAATTGAAGGTGCGAGCGAAGGAAAAGGCCTTGGTTATGAATTTTTAAGACATATTTCCAGAAACAATTTACTAATTCATCTTTTGGATGGATCAAAAGAAGATCAAATCTTGGAAGATTTCGAAATTATTAATAAAGAATTGGCAAAACACAGTCCAGAATTGGCTAAAAAACCTCAATTGGTCGTTATCAATAAAATTGATACTTTACCTGAAGAATTCCAAGAGGATTTAGAAAAAAAACTATTAAAAAAATATCCGAAATTAAAAAACAAATTATTCTTAATTTCCGCTGTAACTGGAGAAAATCTAGCAAAATTAATGTTTAAAGTTGCTGAATTTGTTCAAAAATATCACGCCGAACAACCGGAAATTACTGAAGAAGATGCAACTCCCGACGAAATGGCCGTTTTAAAACCAGGCCGCAAATCCAAATTTGAAATACAATTTGTCCGCAAGAAAATCGAAGCTGACACCGGCAAACAACGTTGTACATGGGATTTATTCAGCGAAAGACTTGAACAATTGGTCAAAATGACTGATTTAGAAGACCCAGAAGGTTTAGAAAGAGTTTATCATTTCTTCGCCAAACTGGGAGTTCGCGCCGAATTACGCAAGAAAGGCGCTCAGCCAGGTGATCGCATCCGCATCGCCGGCAAAGAAGTTACCATGCGTTAAATCATTTTCTCTAAAACTATGATTTTAATTGTTGGCTTAGGAAATCCAGGCTCCAAATATGAGAAAAACCGTCACAACACCGGCTTTCTAGCTATTGATATTCTGGCTTACAAATACCAGGCTGAATTCAAATTGGATAAAAAATTTAATGCCGACATTGCCGAAATTCCCCATCCCTTTAACTCTGAAGAAAAAGTAATTTTAGCCAAGCCTCAAACTTTTATGAACAATTCCGGCGAAGCTATTCAAAAAATCATGCAATTCTACAAAATCCCACCTGAAAACTGCTGGGTAATTTTTGATGAACTAGATTTGCCTTTAGGAAACCTTAAAATTCGTAAAAATGGTGGAGCCGGCACCCATAATGGCATGAAATCCATTGTCGGGCACATCGGCCGCGAATTTCCAAGATTTCGCATCGGCATAGAAAGCAGGGGACAGACCGCCTCCAATTTTCAAGACACCCAATCCTTTGTATTAAGTCCATTTTTTGACCCAGAAAAGTCAATTTTGGCTGAAGTACTAGAAAAAACCGTTTCCGCAGTAGAACATGGCCTCCAATTCGATTTGGAACAAGCCATGAATAAATACAATTAATTTCCTTGCAATATCGCTATTTTTACATTAAATTAGCACCGCTTTTATTCTTTTGATTCAAACAGTATGTTCGCAGTAGTTGAAATTTCCGGAAAACAATACAAAGTAACTCCTAACTCTGAAGTTTTAGTTGATCTTCTAGACGAAGCCATCGGCCAAGACCTTCAATTAGACAAAGTGCTTTTAACTTCATCTGATGATGGTTCTGATTGCAAAGTTGGACAACCTTATACAGGTTCAGTTGTCAGCGCCAAAGTTCTAGAAAGAGTTCAAGGTGATAAAATTAGAATTTTCAAATTCAGACCTAAGAAAAGATATGCAAGAACTCAAGGTCATAGACAGGATTATACAATTCTACAAATTGGCGAAATTAAATAATTTAGGCCAAATCTAAAACTTTCTGTAAATCGGGAGCTAGGCTTACTTCAAAGCTTAGCTCTTTTTTAGTCTTCGGATGCTTAAAGCTTAACTTAGCCGCCTGCAAAAATTGTCTTTTCAAAGCATATTTCTTTTCCACAATTTCATTAATCTGTCTCTTTCCATAAACTTCATCTCCCAGCAATGCATGCCCCAAAGCTGCAAAATGCACTCTAATTTGATGAGTTCTACCCGTTAACAAACCAATCCTCAGCAAACTGACTTTACCCACACTAGCCAAATCCAATTCTTCCACAACCTTATACTCGGTCACCGCCGCCTTACTATCCTTCCCATCTATCTGCATTTTCTTCCGATCAGCAAAACTACGCCCTATCGGCGCTTCAATACGCCCCTTTTTATGCTGCAAAACCCCAATCACCAAAGCCAAATACTCTTTTTTCACCTCTCTATCCTTAAATTGTCTTGATAACTCTGCCTGAGCCAAAGCCGTTTTCGCCACCACCATCAATCCAGAAGTATTTTTATCTAATCTATGCACAATTCCCGGCCTTTTCACACCACCAATGCCCTTCAATTCATCCCCACAATGATAAAGCAATCCATTCACCAATGAATCCTCAGCATGACTGTCGCCCTCTCCAGCATGCACAGCCAATCCTGCCGGCTTATCGATAACCAATAAGTCCTTATCCTCAAAAACCACCTTCAAATCCATTTTAACAGCTTTTAAATTCAAGTCTGCCAATGCCGGAATTCTCAAAATCAGTTTATTGCCGGCTTTAACTTTATAACTGGCTTTAATTGATTTACCAGCCAAAATCACTGCTCCTTGATCAATTAATTTCTGCAAGTATTCCCGGCTTAACTTACTACCATCACTCTCGGGCAAATCCATAGCCAAACGTTGTACTAAAAATTTATCCAGACGCATGCCAGACCAACCTTCAGAAACCTCCAACTCATAAATTTTTTCGCCAGACGTAGTGGCTGCAACAGGCTGCTTTTTCATATAAATACTTTTTAAACTCCTTTGGTAAATTCCCGACTTTCCGCTAGAATACACTAAAATATTTTTCTTAGTAAATAAAAACATGGCTGCCAGCAAAAAAACTTCCACCGATTCAATTCAACAAATCACCGAAAGAGGAGTGGTTGATTTAATTGTTAAGGAAGAATTGATCAAAAAACTTCAATCAGGCAAAAAACTACGCATTAAATTCGGTATAGATCCAACTGGAGCAGACTTACACCTTGGTCACATGGTTCCTTTACGCAAACTAGGGGATTTTCAAAAAGCCGGACATCAAATCGTTTTAATATTCGGTAATTTTACCGGCCAAATCGGTGATCCTACAGGCAAAACCACTACTCGTGTACCGAAAACCCAGGCCGAATTGGAAAAAAATGCCAAACATTACTTGGAACAGGCAAAATTTGCTTTAGACGTGGATAAAGTAGAAGTAACTTGGAATGCTGACTGGTTGGGCAAATTAAACTTTTCCGATATTCTAAACCTTTGCTCGCAGTTCACAGTTGCTCAAATGTTAGAGCGCGACATGTTCCAAGAAAGAATTAGAAAGGATCAACCCATCTCAGTTCATGAATTCATGTACCCCTTAATGCAGGGCTACGATTCCGTACAATTAAAAGCTGATGTAGAAATAGGTGGAACCGATCAGCTTTTTAATATGCTGGCCGGACGTCCCTTACAAAAAGCTTTTAATCAACCATCCCAAAGCGTTGTGACAGTTCCATTACTTGTTGGAACTGATGGCAAAATTAAAATGAGTAAAAGTGAAAACAACTATATTGGGGTAAAAGAATCCGCTGGCGAAATTTATGGCAAAACCATGTCAGTACCCGATCATTGTTTAATTAATTACTTTGAATTAGCTACAAATCTCCCCTTATCAGAAATTAAAAACATCGAAAAATCCCTTCAACAAGGCGAAAACCCACGCAATATTAAAATGCGTTTAGCTAAGGAAATAGTTACTATTTACCATTCCGCCGAAGCAGCGGAACAGGCTGAACAACAGTTCATCAAAGTCTTCAGTAAAGGAGATTTGCCAGATCAAATTGAAACTATTATAGTGAAACCAGGTACTTACAAAATTCAGGATTTATTGTCTGAATATAAATTAGTTAATTCTAAAAGCGAAGCCCGCAGATTAATTGAAGGAGGGGGAGTCAAAGTTAATCAGCAAAAAATCACCGATCTCAATCTAGAATTGGATTTAACTCAGGAAACTCTGATCCAAGCCGGTAAGCGTAAATTTATCAAATTTAAAAGCTAGCCCTTGAAAGTTAAAGCACTATCAGAATTAATTTCCCTCAGAACCCTGCAAAAAATCCAGGATTTCTACGCTCTTGCTTTGGGCATTCCTTTAACAATTCGTGACTACAAAGGCAAAACTCTCACTAAGCTAAGCAACTCCACCACTTTATGGAATTACATTCACTCCCATCCTGAATTCGAAAAAAGACTTAGTAAAAATCTCTCCGAAGCCGTAGAAAAATGCCAACGCACAGGCCAAATTGTGATTTTCGAAAGACATCCGGACAGTCAGGCTTTCCTGGCTCCCATCTACATGAACGGTAAGATATTTGCCTTTTTTGTCGGAGGTTTGGTTCGCTTTGGCAATCCAAACCTAGTCGTAGCAGCCGACATGGCCAAACATTTAAAAATCGATGTCGACACATACTTGGACGCCTATTTAAGTTTACCTTTATTCACCAAAGAACGTCTAGAAGCAGCCGCTAATTTAATCAAAGTAATTGGAAATACTATTTCCACTTTGGAATTGGAAGGTAATGAAATTAAATCTAAAAACGAAGTTTATCAGCAAAAAAATCAAGAATTAACTAAAAATATTGAAAATCTTGATGCCAGCATAGATCGCTATAAAACTATTTTCGAATCTATTAATGATGGAGTTTACCTTTGTGACATGAAAGGTACTTTTCTAGAAATAAATCAGGCCGGAGCACGCATGTTAGGTTTTAGCAGCCCTGAAGAGGTAATTGGTAAAAATGCCCGGGACAGTTATGTTTACCCAGATGATCGTCAAAATTTCACCAACATTCTCTTGAAAGAAAATTCCATCAACGATTGGTTGGCTCACATTATTACTCCACAGGGCGAAGAACGCTATTTCGAAACTAATGCCACACTTTTGCGCGACTCCCAAGGCAATCCAACCCGTATTCAAGGTATTTTCCGCCATATCAACGAGCGACATCATCGTTCAATTTAATTTCCTCAATCTGTTTTTCCTATGGAAATAAAAACCCCCTTATCCAAAATAATTTCGACCACTAAGTTCCACCTAGAGCGCCTTGGTAATTTAGGTGTGGGAACTTTGGGAGATTTCCTAACTTACTTCCCACGCACTTACAGCGATCAATCCGAATTTAGAAAAATCAATGAAATTCGTACAGATGATATAAATGTCGTCAAAGGAACTCTCAGCCAGTTAGTTGAATTAAAAAGTAAATTCGGCAAAAAACTTTTAAAGGCCAAATTTACCGATGACACCGGATCAGTAGACATCATCTGGTTCAATCAGCCATATTTAAAAAGAGTTCTTTATAATGGGCAGCAACTAATTTTATCCGGCAAAGCCAAATTCGAATTGGGAAAAATAACTTTACTCAGTCCAGACCACGAAGTTCCCAAAAAAAACAATTTACATGTCGGCCGGATTATACCAATTTATCATGAAACAGAAGGCCTTTCTTCCAAATGGATAAGAGAAAAAATTGCGCCATTATTAAAGTCTATAAAATCTCTATATCCGGAATACCTTCCTCAAAATATACTCACTCAACATAATTTCCCGCCATATTTTGAAGCAATTCAAGAAATACATTTCCCTTCCACTCCAGAAAAACTCAAAGCCGCCCAAGACCGCTTAGCTTTTGACGAATTATTTTTACTGCAATTAAAAGCTCTACAAAAAAAATGGCATTGGCAGCAAGTTGCTCAAGGTGAAGAAATCTCTCTACCTAAACACCCAGCAATTGGCCCATTCATAGCTTCATTGCCTTATGAATTAACCGAAGCTCAACAAAAAACTTTAGATGAAATCCTTACTGATCAAAGTCACACCTTCCCTATGTCCAGACTTTTACAAGGAGATGTAGGTTCAGGAAAAACTGTAGTCTCTGCAATTGCCATTTTCAACACTATATTAAATGGCTACCAATCAGCCTTAATGGCACCAACCGAAATTCTCGCCGAACAACATTTCCGCACCATTAATAAATTATTAGAAAATTTCCAATTCCCACTTGTTAATGGTCGCGAAATCAAAGTTGAATATTTGACCGGCAGCACAAAATCCGCCCTTAAAACACAAGTACTGAACGCTTTAGCAAACGGCCAAGTCGATTTAGTAATCGGCACCCACGCCCTTATTCAAGAAAAAGTAACTTTCCACAAACTCGGTCTCGCCGTTATAGATGAGCAACACCGTTTTGGCGTCGAACAACGTAGCATCATCAAATCCCATGGTTCACCGCATTTACTAAGCCTTTCAGCCACCCCCATCCCTCGCACCCTCGCCATGACCATTTACGGCGACCAAGACCTCTCCATCATCGATCAAATGCCCAAAGGCCGCCTGCCTATCGTCACCCGCATCGTCCCCGAATCCAAACGCCTGGATTCCTATCGCTGGATTGAAGACCGCGTCCAAACCGGCCGGCAGGCTTTCGTAATCTGCCCCTTAATCGAAGACTCCGACACTTTGGAATTAAAATCCGTCATGGCCGAATACGAACATTTACAAAACGAAATTTTCCCAACACTCAAAGTTGGCTTGCTTCACGGTAAAATGAAAGCTCAAGAAAAAGACGCCATCATGCAACAATTCAAAGAAAATAAAATCAATATTTTAGTTTCCACTTCAGTTATTGAAGTAGGCATCGATATTCCCAATGCTACTATTATGATTATTGAAGGCGCAGAAAGATTTGGACTTTCACAACTTCATCAATTTCGTGGACGTGTAGGTAGGGGAGAGCATCAATCATATTGTTTCCTCTTCATGCAAAATTATTCCCAAACTGCCTTGCAGAGATTAAAAGCAATGGTCGACCACACCAGCGGCTTCAAATTATCTGAAATAGATTTGGAATTACGTGGGCCAGGCCAAATTTACGGACTGAGACAGTCGGGGATTCCTGATTTGAAAATGGCCTCCTTAAGCGACTCATTCACCATTGCCAAAGCCCGTGACGCTGCCGAACAAATCATTCAAACCGATCCATTATTACAAAATCATTCTCTACTTGCAGAAAAACTGAATCAGTTAGACAATATCTATATAAAAGACTAATAAATAACCCCAAAAATATGTTTTTAAAACAATACAAAGATTTAAGCCCATTCGGCAAAATGGCTGTATCTTCATTTAGAGGAGCTATTTTAGGTATGCTTGTTGGATTACTACTTGGAATAGTAATTTACTTCCTTCAATACCTACTACAAGGAATCGATTCCTTATTAAATCCTGAATACTCCATTATGATGTTTGGAGGGAGCTCTATGTGGCCATCAGTCACCATCCCAGGTGGACTCGGAAGTGCCTTTGGTACCTTGGTGGGAGCAATTATGGGCGGCATCTCAGGAATTAAATCCTCTGGAAAATAAATCAACAAAAAAAGACTGTAATGAATACAGTCTTTTTTTAAATTTTATAGTTCCCACTCATTAATTTTAGCAATCAATTGGCCTTTTACATGTGGATCCAAAGGCGAATTATCTAACCCTTCCATAATTTGACATACCTTAACACTAGTTTCCTGCATATTAGCAATCACCTCTGCAGAAAACGACTTTATCCCTTTCACATTTTTTTCCATCAAAGAACAAATTCTATCATTTGTTGCTTTTAAAAAATGAAAATCCTCAACAATTGTATTTTCTGAACCAAAATTATTCATAAAACATAATTTTAAATTAGGGCAAATTTTATAACGAAAGAGGGTAGACAATCAAGTTCAAAAAGAAAACTAACCGAACAAGAACTCAACTAAAAAATTTAAATCGCTTAAAACGAAAGAAAAATCAGCACAAAAATATAAGAAAACATAAAACATCAAATAAAACCACCAAAGAATACATTTACAAGCTAACAGAGGCCATAATCGCTTGATCGAGCGTATACCCATTTTATTTACCACAAGATACATTGTGCAAAATACTCCCAGGTCAAAACCCTAAAGTCATCCAATCACTCATTTTAATCCCCTCAGACTATCTCTTCTGAAAATTCCCATAATTCGCCTCGGCCCCTACATATTCACTTAAGAAAGTTTCCAAATTCAAATCATTAACAGATTTATTTAATTGGCTATTTTTTCCATTTAAAGTCTGTTTAAATTTTGCTGCATTGTTCGGTAATACCAAAATTGTTTTTAACAATGCAATTCTATGTCCCAACACCCTCAAATCCCCGTAAATTCCCTTCCCCTTATCATTATTTTCACTATTAGTAAGTATTTTCACCATATTCTTAAATACTCGCACATCCTCATCTGTTAATGGCATTTCCTTAAGTGACTTAGGATATAACAACATTTTAGCCACCTCCAGCATCGACTCATCATTAAACACTTCATTCAACTCCACACCTTGATAATCTCTACCACGCTTAAAATCCCTATTCATAACCTGTTCCAAATGCAATGCATTCACTTGTTCAGCAAACCCCTCTGCATCAGTAACTTTTCTCCCACCATCCAAATATCTATCATTAAACACAAACTGCAATTTAGGATTTTCTTGATCAGTTTTTGCTGTTTGATGAACTTCAAAATAAGTCTGATATTTTTTGCCTGGATAAGTAATTTTATATTTACCGTCTGAAACTTTTTCAAAAGTAATTTGGCTACCCGGTGGAATTAAATCATAACCAATATCAGCAGCAATTTGCCCCTCAGTTATATCACTTGTGTAAATAGGCGCATCCAGGGCTTCTTCCACAGCTTTTTCCTCTTCCATTTGCTGAACTTTCTTGGCAGCCTCCTCAAGCAAACGCTCATTCCATTCTTCTTCATCCACCCCCTCAATCATCATCTGCACCATCTGTGGATTTAATTTCTCCAATGTAGATTTTTCCACCATCATTTGACGATAATCCTGCATCAAATCATCAAAATATCCTTGAATCAAATCACTTTTCTCTAAATCTGTTTTATCAATTTGTCCAAATAAATTAGCATTAAATTTCTCCCCCAGCGCTTCATATTTATCCAACTCCCCTGTTTTCACCCAATGCTCAATTTCCTTACTATTAATTTTCATAAAACCATCAACATCTTCCAACAAATCCTGTTTTTTCAATTCCAAGTCGTCTTTCTTCCCTTCATCCCCTAATTTCGGCTCCATCTTGACCAAAAAGGCCTCAGTTCTGGCTTCAGTTAAGCTTTCTCTAGTTTTATCCATCTCTTCAAATTGCTTTTCCAAGATGAAACTTTCCATGCTTTTTACATCCTTACTCCTCTGATTCTTTTTATAATATTCTTCATATTGTCCAATCCATCCCTTTTTCTCACCTACATCATTAAATCTCTCTTGATTGTATCCATAAGTTTTTTGCTCACCATATGTTATTGCATGAATTTCATCATTTGAATATTTCAACTCCCCTCTTATAATTTCTCTTAAAAATGCCTGTTTCTCTTTTTTATTTTTTGCTCCCGAAAAACTCTCTGGAATTTCCGCATTTTTCTTAGCTCTAGTTTTACCTTTTTCAATAGCCGTTTTTCTTCTCACTTTACGCACTTCAAGCAAACTATTTCTTAATTCCTTCAAATCCTCCATCTTATGCTCATCCAAACTCACCCCTACTTTCAATTCTGAGCTCTCTGGAGCCTTTTTTTGACTATATTCTGACTTTTTATTTAATTCTGGAGCCATTGAAATTCAAAAATATCATTGAATTATAACACAAAAACGCCTATCTGCAAAGCAGTCAGGTCGAAATAAGCCTCACTTCTCGTTTAAATATATTTCACCATGTAAGTCCCCTCCAGCTGATACCCCAATTTTCTATAATATTCTCTCACTCCAATACCAGAAATCACCGCTAGTTTTTTATAACCATTTTTCTTAGCTATTCTTTCCGCTTCCATCATCATTCTACGTCCCAAACCAATATGCTGGGAAGCTTGTTTTTCGGCAGAAGAAATAGCCACCTGTTCACCATAAGTATGCACTTCACGCACCAAAGCTGCTCCCTCCAACTCCTTCATAAAATGCGGCCGGCCATTCAAACTATATGAAGAAAAACGTAATCTCAACAAAGAACAAATTTTATCTAACTTTTTATGATCGAAAGTAACGAAAAATTCCTGTCCATCAGAAGCCTCAAATTCATTTACCTTAAGCTCTAAATCATCAAAATTAACTTTGGCATCTTTAATTTCTCTGGTTCGTACATCACGTGACTCAATTCCTCTTTTCTTCAACTCCACCTCCACCAACTGACGCAAATTAGAAATTTTACAGCCGGAAATAATCGTGGTAGCCGGAATATCTCTATACATTCTGGTCACACGCACATACTCCGGAAAATATTTAGTCATTTCCACCAACAATTGAATCAAAGTTTCATCCGAATAACTTTCATATCCACCTTTTTTATAAATACCATCCAGTTGTGACCAAGGCACCACCATACATGGGTAAACCTTCATCCAGTCGGGTCTATAAGCAGGATTCTCAAACAATTCCTTCATATCAGCCAAATCAATTTCAGGCGTAGCACCCAGTAAATTCGGCATCATATGCACATTAATTTTATAGGCAGCATCTCGAATCAACTGAATGGCCTTTTTAGTCTCAGCAATCCCATGCCCACGTCTATTCAATTCCAAAACCTTATCATTCAATGACTGAACTCCAATCTCCACCTTAGTACATCCCAAATTCCTCAAACGCCTCAACTCTGCCGGATTAATATGATCCGGTCGCGTTTCAAAAGACAAACCAATACAACGATTTTCCGCTGTCTCATTGATTTTCTGAGCTTCAGCCAAACTTCTAGCCGGCTTGGCTGGATAATTTAAAGCATTATAAATTCCTCTCGTAAAATCCGATTGATAACGTTTCGGATAAAAAGAAAAAGTCCCGCCTGAGACAATTACATCGATTTTATCAGTAAAATGTCCTGTTTTTTTCAAACTATCCAGACGATTGCGAGTTTGATCATAAGGATCAAAATTATTCAAAATCGCTCTCATCATTGCCGGCTCATTGGACAAATAACTTTTCGGCATAGCCGGTTCAGTAGGGCAGAAAATACATTTGCCGGGACAAGGATAAGCCTTAGTCATAACAGTAATATTGGCAATACCCGACTGAGTTCTCACCGATCTTTTCCTAATTAATTTCCAAAATTCTCGATCATCAGGAAGCCCACCTTCTTTTATCAAATCCCTGTAAACTCTAATTAATTCCACATTAGAAGCTGATGGAACTTTATATTTCAAACTAAAATCATTCTTCAGATCCTGCAATTCCTTATGTCCGGAAATCGCATTATTATAAGCCTTATGCAATAATTCTGCATGCACTCCGTCCAACCATTTCTGATAATCTTTAGGACTGGCAAAATCAGCCATCTGCACCCCAACTTTTTTATTTACCTGTTGAGCAGATTTAGCTTCTCCTCCCACCTTATTTTGCTTTCCTATCAATAAAACCATACAAATATCGGCAAAAACCTTAAAATACACTATTAAAGCTTGTGTAAATTAGCTAAAATCATCACAAAAATCAATTAAATCACCATATTTACTTTTTAAGTCCAGATTTCTAATTTATCGGCTAATCTATGCGCCAGAAAACCGCCCAACATCTTTCCACCCAGGTTAAAAATTCCTATAATCAAATTGCCGAACATTTTTCCCAAACCCGTCATACACCTTGGGCGGAATTCCAATATTTCCAAAAACATCTTCAGGAAAATCAAAAAATTCTTGATTTAGGCTGCGGCAATGGACGTCTTTTAAAATTTTTAAAAGATCATTTCCAAGCACAAAAATTCACTTATTTAGGTTTGGACAATAGCAAAGAATTAATCAAAAAAGCTCAGGAAATTCACCCAGATTTTCAATTCAAATTAGCAGATCAAGAAAGACTTCCACTTAAAAACCACACTCAAAATATAATTTTCAGCATAGCCGCTTTTCATCATCTACCAAGCAAAAAACTGCGTTCACAGGCTCTTCAAGAAATGCATAGAGTTTTAGAAAAAGATGGCTTATTAATTATGACCGTCTGGAATTTATGGCAACGCAAATATTTACCACAAATTTTCTCAGCTTTTATAAAATCCATTATAACTTTCGGGGATTATCAACTTGGAGATTTGTTCATTCCTTGGAAAAATGCTCAAAAACAAGAACAAAACAAACGCTATTATCATAGTTTTTTCCCCTCTGAATTAAAAAAACTATTTCATCAAAACGGCTTTCAAGTCATCGAAGAATTTTCCGCTAAGAAAGGCCAAAAAGTCAAATTCCTCCAAGGCTACAATTACTGTTTAGTTGCCCGCAAAATCAATTAAATATGAAAAAATCCCAACCTTCCAATATCAAAATTCTCGATATACCTTTCACCACTTTAAATAAGTCTGAAATTTTAGAATTTCTAGAAAAAAATTTCCAAAAGAAAAATCCTGATCAACTTTTCTTAGCCACCCCCAACCCAGAAATGCTCCTAGCAGCAGAAAAAAATCCCAAATTCAAATCCACTCTACAAAACACCTCACTAAATTTACCCGACGGCAACGGCATCATCTGGGCCAACTACTATTTTCAAAAAACCACCAAAAACAATAATAAACTTTGGCTGATTGTCTACGGAGCTTTTAGTTTAATACCATTCGCTTTCCTGCCCAAAACCCCAAAAGCATTTTTCCAACAAGCCATCCATGGCTCCGATTTAACTCTAGAAATTGCCAAAGGTTCACTAGGTAAACACGGCTTATTTCTGCTTGGTAATCAAAAAGGTCTACATCCAAAAACCGCTGAATTAACCGCAAATATATTGCAAAAAAAGTACCCTCATTTAAAAATTTCCGGCTATGCCGACAGTCACCCTGATGACCCAACCTTAATCCAAAAAATAAATCACAGCGGAGCTAAAATTTTATTAATTGGTTTCGGCGCCCCTCATCAAGAAAATTGGATCGCCGAAAATCTCTCCAAGCTTCCAAATATCAAACTGGCTATGGGAGTGGGTGGCACCTTCGACTTTATCAGCGGAATCCTCCCCCGCGCGCCTAAGTGGATGCGCCAAATTGGCCTAGAATGGCTTTATAGACTCTATAAACAACCCAAAAGAATCAAGCGCATCTACAACGCCCTAGTAGTTTTCACCATCAAAGTAATTCAAAATCGTCTGGCAAATTAATTACATACCAAACTACATTTTTCTCCTTCCAAAGTTTCAATTTCTTTTTTCAAATCCCCCATCAATTGAGTCTGTCCGGCAAAATATTCCTCAGAATAAATTTCCTTTAATTTATTATTTCTTTCTAATTTTTCCAAATCAGAGATAGCTAATTGATCTATCTTCAAAGCCTCTTCTCTATAGCTTATAACAGCTTTAGCATAACCGGCTTTCAAAGCATTTAATTGATTGTTTTTCTCCTCCAAAGCCCGCTCCAATTGATAAACATTATTCACTCCCTCATTCCCTGCTCCCTCACTTCTCCAATTTAAATTTCGATTTTGCACAAACAAAAAAACCACAGCAATTAAAGCTGCCAACAACAACACCTGCCAAATTAAATCTATTTTTCTTGCGTCGCTCATAGCTTTAGAAAATCAGATTTAATCTTAACACTATTAACGGATTTGTCAAAACAGCTATTTTAACTATTCAGAAAGCCGATTTACTCTAAAAAATCCTTTCTTCTTAGGTTTTTTTCCCACCTCATCTTCCATTTCCGCTTCTTCCGAATCCTCTCCCTCAGGCCCATTATCTTCAAATTTACTACGCAATCTCTCTACTAAATCATTAACCAATGAAAATCCAGCAGACATTTTCGCCAAAGTCTTTAAAGGTTCAAATACTAAATCTTTAACTCTTCCAGTTGTATTCTGCACATCATCTGTAATTTTACGAACATCACGAAGCAATAACACCAAATGCATTAATAATACTGAAATAAATATTACTAAAATAATAAAACCCATTCCCAGCGCAACATATAAGAAATCTAAACTTGTCATTTTTATTTTTGTAAAAGATTATTTAAAATTTTGTTTACTAAAACAGGATTAGCCTGTCCACGCGTTTCTTTCATTACCAAGCCCATTAAGGCCTTAAAGGCATTGTCTTTCCCACCCTTGAAATCCTCAACTATTTTGGCATTTCCAGCCACCACTTTTTGGCAAATTTCTTCCAATTCACCTTCATTACTCATTGATTTCAAACCTTTTTCCTCAACAATTTTTTCAGGATCACCACCATTTAAATACATTTCTTCAAACACTTCACCCTTAGCAATATTCATCGACAAACCTCCTTCATTTACCATCTTAATCAGCTTAGCTAAACTCTCTGCTGTAACTTTAATTTGATCAAAACTAGCTCCATCTTTTTTCATTCTTCCAACTAAAATCGAAAGCACAAAACTCACCGCCTTCTTACTATCTCCAGAAATTTCCACAACTTTATCAAAATACACACTCAAATTTCTGTCTTCTATCAAAAACAAAGCCTCCGCTTCGGTAATTCCCAATTCACTTAAATAACGCTGATATTTCTTTTCCGGCATTTCTGGAAGTTCAGCTCTCAATTGATCAATAAAATCATTTTCCAAAACCAAGGCCGGCAAGTCTGGCTCAGGAAAATATCGATAATCCTGAGAACCTTCCTTCTTACGCATAAAATGAGTTTTCCCAGAAATATCATCATAACCTACAGTAATATCACTAGTTGGAACTTCATCCTTCAACCATAATTCCTGCTGTCTTTTAATCTCAAATTTAATAGCTGTCTCTAAAGAACGGAAAGAATTTAAATTTTTAATTTCCGCACGAGCATGCAACTTTTCTTCACCTTTCACTCGAAGTGAAACGCTGGCATCAAATCTCATCATGCCTTTTTCCATATCCGCATCACTCGCATCACTATAACGCAATATCATTTGAATAGCTTTAGCGTAAGCCACAGCCTCTTCAGCCGAACGTAAATCCGGCTCACTTACGATTTCCATTAACCCAACTCCACAACGGTTAAAATCAATCAAAGTCCCTCCCTGGAAATGCGTCAATTTTCCCGCATCTTCCTCCAAATGCAAACGAGTAATTCGCACAGTTTTTTTCTCCTCACCAACTTTTATTTCCAAAAAACCCTTTTCACTAACCGGATATTCAAATTGAGAAATCTGATAGCCCTTTGGTAAATCAGGATAAAAATAATTCTTACGATCGAAATGTGAGTAATTATTAATTTTGCAATTCAAAGCCAAAGCAGCTTTCACACCCTTTTTCACTGCTTCTTGATTCAACACTGGCAATTGCCCAGGAAAACCCAAACTAACCGGACTTATATTAATATTCGGTTCCTTAGAAAAATAATCCGCACTATCACTACTAAACATTTTAGTATTAGTAGAAATCTGCGCATGAATTTCCAAACCAATTATTGCTTCTAAATCTTCAACTTTAAAACTGGCCATAACAAAAATAATTTAATTCTGTATTAAATCTACTAAAAAACGACCTTTTCCACAACCCTTACTTATCTCTAAGCCCTATTTTCCTTCTTTAAAAACTCCCCCAACCAAACTTCCAATTGACCAACACCCTCAATATTCTTTAATTCTTCATCAACCCAATCCGGCTTATAGCCAAGCTTATTATAACTACGCTCAATTTTATCAAAATAACTTCCTTCCAAACCTAAATCAGCAAACCTCTTTCTTCGCAATTCCTCATCTGTTTGCAACCAAATCAATTTATCGACAAATCTTCCCCAATTATTTTTAGCAAAATTATCCGCCTCCATTACAATATTTTCCCCAACATGCACATCCAGAAATTTCTGTACATCATTGGTGATAATTGGATATAAAGAAAAATTAAAAATCTTTAACTTATTATGATCGTTATAAAGAAACTCAAATAGTTTAACCAATTTTATAAACCCTTTATTATCTAAAAATTCTTCACCAAAAAAATTAATAATTTGCCTATATCCTTCATTCCCCGGCCATAATGAAGACTCAATCAAATCATTAATGATCAATTTTTTAAATCCTTTTTGCTCTAACAATTCAGCCATTTCTGTACCAAAACCACCTACATCCGCCCCAATTCCCAAAATTATTCTTTTCATAATCCTAAATCTTTAAACCCTTTTTCAAAACTTCTTAAGGCAGACTGAGCCATTGAGCTGGAAAGCTTGAAATCTAATTCATGAGCAAGTTTATTGCGCAACTTATGAGCATTCCAAATTCCATCCAAATCACTAAAATGAGCCTTCCCCTGCTTTAATTTCTCCCCAACATTCCCCGAATATCCACGCTTCTCCAGCAATTTATCCAATATTTTATCAGCATTGATAATCTGATGCCTCATATCCGTATCTTTCTTAATCTCCTGCCATTTCCTCATCAAAAATTTCCGATCAGACTCAGCTAATCCTGCTTTTCTAAACGTTTTCAGCCAAACAATAAAAACCACATACGCCACCACTAACCCAATTATTAAAATCCACAACCATTCCATAACAATAAATTAAAAATCAATTTCAATTTCCTTCACATCATTGGCATGACGAGTCAACATATCGCCCAACAAATTTTTCAATGCTCTTACATCCTGCAGATTTTTCGATTCCAAAAATTTTTCCTGAGTTTTAATAATCACACTTTCCAAACGCGCCGGGTGAATTGCATCATCCAAACTAATACCAACTTCCCCACCCTGACGATTCACTTTGATATTTCCATAATTAAAAAAAGTTTGAATTAAGCCCCTAAAAGCATAAGAAGTACCTTCAATCATCGTATATTGCAAACGATCCGAAGTTCTATCAAATGGTCCATTCCACTTCACATCAATCAAACTCAAATTAGTAACCAAAATCGCATCAAAATACCAATTAAAGACCATTTTATTCAATTCAATCACCCCCCATAGAACCCAAATCAAAAATATAAACCAAATTTCCGGAAACATATACCAAAGGAAAATCGGTATAAAAAATCCAAAAAATATAATTTTGGCACTCAACTTTATCATCAAAAAGGGATGTCGATGCGCTATAAAAAATATTTTCTCTTCTTCCTCCAAATGTGGAGCAAAAAGCTTATAAGTTAAATTTTTTCGAAAATCTTTAAATTTCATTTTATTTTTGCAGGCTTTATCTACTGATAATTCTACACTTGTCTAAAATCTCAAGTAAAGCTAAATTAATTCTACTGACCAGATTTAATGCTTATTCTTATATGGGAAACAATCAAAACGAAAATAAAGGCAAGATTTTAAACGCTATTGAGGGAAAATTGGACAATAGTAATCTCAATAGAGATCAGAAAAAACATCTATTGGCCACTGCCGATCTTGTCCTTAACTTAATTATTGTTGTTTTCTTCGTCTTTATTGTCCGCACATTTTTGATGTCGCCATTTCAAGTATATGGAATTTCCATGTGCAACACCTTGAATTATCAAGACGGGAAATGCCATGACGCCTTTGGCGATTACATTATTATCAATAAAAGTTCTTATCTGAATGTTCTCGGTTGGAAAGCTGGAACCCCTCAACGTGGAGACATTGTCGTCTTCCGTCCACCACAAAATAACAATGAATTTTATATTAAACGCGTAATTGGCCTACCAGGAGATACCATTAAATTAATTGATGGTAATGTTTATCTTTTTAATAATGAAAATCCTCAGGGCATAAAACTTGATGAACCATATTTAAATGAAGAGAATTTAGGCCATACTTTTGCTACGGGCGGAATTAGTGAATTTACCGTACCTGAAAATCAATATTTTGTTTTGGGAGACAATCGCGAACGTAGTTCAGATTCCCGCTTATGTTTCAAAGAAAGCCCCGGTAGCCCAGGCTGCGAAACCAACGGCATTACACCTTTCTTACCCGCCGCCAACATAGAGGGCAAAGCCGCTTTAGTTCTCTGGCCGCAGCCAAGAATTATCACCACCCATCAATATCAGGAATTGGAATAGCCGATAAAGTAATAAATTCCCATTTTCTTTCTTTCAGTAATTAGAGTAATTTTCTGTGTAAATTTGCCATCAAAACTTGACAATATTGCCTTTTGTTGATAAATTTTACTCTTCGAAGTTTAGGCTAAGCAATGATTATGTCTGAAAACAGCCTCTTCTGAACTTTGACAATTAAGAAAATAGAGAGTGATTTGCTCGCAAATTTCGTCCAATTTCAGCAATGAGATTGCACGAATTCGGGTAAATCTACTCTCTATTTGCATTACCCGGTCGGCCAGTCGGTCGATCGGAAACAAAAACTTTACGCCCTAGAAAAGCAAGAGGGCTTCCACGGAGATACCATGGCAAATTCCCCGGACGACAACACTCAAGGAGCGACCAGCCAGGGCTCCCCGGCTGCCGCCGGGGAGCCTGCCAACCAGTCACCGGAAGCTACCAAGCTGACAGTGACTGACAAGAAACAACTGGGCGGAGGCGATCAACCT
>JBOFLO010000010.1:0-10584 GCA_051657905.1 Candidatus Altimarinota bacterium
AAAGTTTCCCTGGGGTGATGGAGCCGAAATCTTCAGTACCACCGCGATTATAAATAATCACAGGGATTTTTCCGGAAATTTCTTTGGGTTCAATTAAAAATCCCTCCACTTTAACGGGTTGAGAATTAGGTGCTGTGGATTGATAAACTAAACGATATACATTTAGATGCTCTGCATTCTCTTCGGCAAACTTTAAACTTTCTGGGCTTGCTGACTGCAAAATCTCCTGTTTAACTTCTTCAGTTAATTCCAGTTTTTCGATGCTGATGAGGCTTGGATGCTGTAAATTTAAAGTTTTGGACATAAATTTATTTAAGTTGGCTGAATTGTAACACAAAAAGAACCCCCCATCCGAAGATGGGGGGCTTACAAATCTCGCCGGCCTGATGAGTTTTCGAAATTATAATTAAAATGAAAACTCCAGGTAATTTTTGTTTTTGTTTTTGTGGCGCTCTTACGAGCATTAAGAGATTTGCGGTGGATTGACCTATCCGATAGTTTTTGCCGAACTTTGGCTGTTTTTTCCAGTCCTGCCACGGACCACCTGCCAGCAAGCTGGTAGCAATTGATAAAATTCATAAAGAATAGTTCAATCGCCAGGTAACTTTGAGCGGATCTACAAATGGTCAAATAGTAAATCCAGCGTCCAGCAAAGACTGAGGGAAGACGAAATGTTCTAGGGCGTTATACTCCAAAATGAACGACACTTCTGACTTAAATATGATTGAAGTCTGAGAAAGTGGTCAATATTGAGGCAACCACTTCGACTCCCAATCAGTCTCTACAATTTTTATTTTTGTTTCAAGGATCTGATTTGAATTACTTATTTTGAGTAATTCATTTTGAATTCCTTTAGAATCTTTAGCTTTTTATTTTTGTTTGCTAGTAAGTTTCTTTTTTTGAAATTCAGAGCATGATACCAAATACAAAATTTAACGCAAGAAGTGAGTATAGACGAAAGCAGCAAAATGTGGTCTAAATCAGGGTTGTTGGGTTGATTTTACCTGGGGCAAGCCAATTCTATTTTTCTTTGGGAAAGTTGTCTTGATTAGAAAATCAAGAAAATGATAGAAATAAAGCTTATTTAAATCTAATTATATGCGGGAAAACTTAGATAAAGCAGAAAAAATTAGCACTGTCTCGCTGGAAGAAAGAGATAAACTGGTGAAAAGTGCCTCCTTTCAGAAATTGATTGAATTTATGGAGGCGGGGAATAAGCTGTTTTTGGAGAAAAGTAAGGGTGAGATAGTGGAGTTAACTTTTAATTCTGAAAAAGAACTTTGTTATGTGACAGGTAGTGGACCAGGCAGAAATATTAAATTATTGGGTTATTTTGACAATGAAGATTTGACTGAGGATTGTAAAGGAGCATTAGGGGAATATCTTGCTGGACAACTGCAAAGAACACCAGAAATGGCTCCAGCAATCAGTATGGTTAGACTAGCTGCGAGTGTGGGAATTAATAATCAAATTAGACCTAAGCCCCTCTATTCTAGGGTGATAAATTTTAATTATGATCAAATGAAGGATCAGGAAGAGAATGCAAGGAAAATTTATATAGAAATCTCCAATCATTTGTATGTTAAGCAACTTACTCATTTTCTAAACAGCAATACTTATGAGGAGTTACAAGCTGAAATAGAAATACCGTCGGACATTTTGTTTGCCGAAAAAGTGCGAGAAAAACTGGCATTAAATGCTGATTTAAGATGGAGATTTGAGCCTGGTAAAAGATCAGGAGTGTGCTGGTTGATTGTGAGAAGACGGAAAAAATGGTAGAATATGGGGATTTATTTATACTTTTATGGAAAGTCCCAATTCATCGCCGTGGTTGAGAGAATTGAAGTCAATACGTCCTACTAATGTGCTTGAGAAAGATGTAGTAACAGAGGTGGTGATTGTTGGTGGTGGGATTGCAGGAATGGCGTCGGCTTTCTATATATTAAGAGATACTAAGAAAAAAGTATTATTATTAGAGGCGGGGAAAATTGCCAATGGGGCGACTGGGCATAATGCGGGGCAATTGGTGGCGGAATTTGAAAAATCTTTTACTGATATTGCTAAAGAGTATGGGGCGGACTTGGCTTGTAGGGCACAGGATGAGCTATTGCAAACTTGGGATTTGATTGATGAAATTTTTAAGGAGGGGCAGTTGAAGACACCTTACTTTAAATTTGCTGGGCATTATGGATTGGCTAGTGTAGAGGAAATTTTGGAGTTTTTGAGTACGAAAAAGATTGAAAAGGAGTATGGCTTGAAATCGGAGAATTTGCTGGTGGCGGACTTGCCTGAGTTGCTTTCAAAAATACCTGCAGAATACAAAGAGTTTTATGTGGTGATTCCTCATAAAAAAGTTTTGGTAGAGATGGAAACCAATAATAAAAATTACATTGCTTACACCGCTTCGTTAAAAGGATGTATGAACAGTGCTTTATTCACTGAAGAATTGGCCGGTTATTTGCTGAATAAATATCCGGATAGATTTGAGTTATATGAGAAGAGTAAAGTGGATAAATTAGTTTTGAAAAAGAAAGGGGCGAGCCTGCTGGTGGGAGGAAATTTGGTGGATTGTCAAAGAGTGGTTTTGTGCACGAATGGGTTTGAGCAATTCAAGATTAGTAATATGGAAGGTAAGGAAATTGATGCGAAATATCATGAGAATGTCTATGGGATTGTGGGATATATGGCTGGATATAAAGAAAATTCCGATAAGCCGCCGGGGGCCTTAGCATATTTTTCCGGAAAAACTTTAAATATAGATGATCCGTATTTTTATTTAACTCGTAGACCTTATCAGGAAAATATTGATAATAAATATAATTTAGTTTGTATTGGTGGGCCGGAAACGAGATTGCCGGATTATGCAAAATATAATCGTGAGAATACTTATCCGACTGAGGCGAAACAAAGTATTGATGAATTTATTAAAAAGAATTTGAAGTTGGATGTGAAAGATAATATTGAATATAGATTTTTCTGGCATGGGCTAATGGGCTACACTAAAAATGGATTGAGAATGATTGGGCCGGACCCATGCAATAGAGTGTTGCTATATAATTTGGGGTGTAATGGGATTGGAATTATTCCTTCTATTTTGGGTGGGAAGAAAGTTGCTCAATTTCTGACCGGGAAAAAGATGAGGAAGTCGGTTTTTGATCCATTTAAGGATTTTTGCTAAGCGCTGCGGAAATATTGATTGATTAAAGTCACTTGAGTTGCCCTAGGAAAAGGGCTATTTTGTTTTCTGCTTTAAAATTAAGTAAAAGTCATGCACAAAATATTACCAAGTTTAGAAGATGCTTCCAATTTAACTTTTGAGGAGGCCTTGAAGTACGCGGGGGCATTACCGGGAGGAGATTTGCCACGCAGTAAAGAGGCTTTGAAGGATTATGAAAGAATTTATAAAGATGAAAATGGTGAGAATTTGCCGGAAATTTTAGTGAGACTGAGATTGATGGAAATGAGAGAGAGAATTGCGGCTAAGGTTGAGCAGGTTGCTGCAATTAAAGATAAATTGAAAAATGATGGGTTAAACAGAAGTGCTAAATTGGCTGAGGAAAGAACTTGGGATAGAAAAGTTTTGGAAACTGGATTTTTGCCGAAGGGGGAATTTTGCAAGGAGAAGAGAACGGTGGGGAAAATGACTCAGGAAATTCTCAGCACGGATTATGAATTGGTAGGAGGGCTTGGTAATTATGATGCTGATAAAGCTGTGATTGATCCGATGAAAATCACTGATAAATTATTGGAGAATTTGGGATTGGAACAATTTGTGCCGGAGAAAAAAGCTGGTGAATTGGATAAATTGGCGCGCAGGGCGGAGGCTATTTCGGAAATTAAGGAGATGTTGGGGAATTTAGATCCTTTGAAATTAAGTGGGCGCGCGGGGAGAGGGAGAGATTTTTTGAGATTATTTACTATTACCGAGGGCGAATATGCCGGATATGTTTTGGGGACTCAGGTGAATCATGGGAAGAAATTGCTGTTTAGAACGGATTTGCATGGGGCAGCGAGACGATTGGATATTATTGATCAAGGATATGGCGAGGAAATGAGTGAGCTGGTGGGTATAAATCATCGGGTTATTTTAGCCAAGGGATTACTGGAACATGGGAAAAAAGAAATTTATAGAGCTTTTCAGGAATATCAGGAAATGCAAAAGAAGGGCGAAGTTGGTGTTATGAAAAAACCAGAAATGATGCATAAGTATGAGAGAATTATTGCAGAATTATTGGAGAGTTTGGGAGATGTAATTAATGGGGAAAAACTAAAAATTCAAAATCAATTGGAGCAAAGCGCTGATTTGATTGAGAAAAGAATTAGACCGGCTAGGGTTAAAACTGTTAAAGGGCAAAAAGTGGAAACTCCAGCTCAAGAGTATGAAACTATTAATATTGAGGCAAAGTTGGCTAGATTATCGGCAATTCATGACTCAATTACTAAGAGAATCAAGGAAATTAGATCTATTCAAACTTATTTATTGGCGGATGAGCAGGTATTGAAAGACAAAATTGATAATATGGAAGCGCCGTTTGTTGATTTTATTAAGACTGTGGAGGGAATGCATGAACAGTTCAAGGTTTATAGTGATAAAGGTATGACTGCTCAGGAAGGATTTTCTGTAGCAAAAAATTTGGATGTTATGATTGTCACTGCATTTAAAAATAGCTTCCCAGAGGGGAAAGCCTATTTAGAACCTTATGCTAGTTTTAAGGCTAAGATGTTAGAGCAGACTCAAAAAACAATTGCTTTACTAGTTGATAAGGCGGCGAGTATTAATAGTGAGGTAGAAGCGAAATTAGATAAGCAAGATGCAGCTGAAGTGGCTAAAGAATTTACCAAAATTTATTTAATAGCGAAGATTGTTGGTTTGCATAAGGACTTACAGGGGTTTTATGCGGGGAATTTGAGTGGTGAGGATAGAGAGATGGGTGAAAAAGCTTTGAAAGAGATTGAAGAAATTAAGGCAAAGTTTGGGAAGAGAGAGGTGGCGCCGCAGGTGGAGGTCAAGGATTTCGCTGATCAATATGATGAATTTTATCATTTGGTGAATAGTTTAAGGAAAAAAACTGTGGAGATTAATCAAAAAAACAGGGAAATAGAGGAAATAACCGAGCAGCTGGAAGAAATGAAAGGGGCGGATGTGTTGGAATTGCAGGATATTAAAAAGAAGATGGTGGGGCTGGAAAAAGAAAAGAGACGCTTGAAAAATGCTGCTAAAGAAAGGTTTAGAAATTTTGATTTCGCCAAGATGATTAGGGGTTTGGAAATTAATTCAAGTGAAGGGCAGGAGGCGGGAAAACCTAATTAGTTAGAGGTTAAATAAACTTAATTTGCAGCTTTTTAGGAGAAAACCGCTGGCAAAAAAAAGTTTTTCTTAGGGGCTTGCTTTTTTAAAGTGTGTGGGTAGAATGTCTGCCGTCTTGAACAGACTGAATATTTTATCAAAGACTTAAGGAAAGTTATGACAGAAAAAGCAAAAAAGCCAGAATTGTCGGAGAAAGGGAAGAAGTTGGATAATTTAATGTTTAAAGAACATTACAAGATTAGCTTGAGAGTTTTCGGAATTACTGTAGGGTGGGCGGTGGCGCTGGGTGCAATTGGTTATATTCTCGATCAAATTTCTGGAAAGGCCCCAGCATTTACGATTTTGGGCGTAGTGGTTTCAATCCCCTTTGCTCAATATACAATTTATAAAAACATTAAACGTTTAACTGAGATCTGATGGATATTAGTTTATCGGCAAAAAATATTATCGAATTTGGTGGCTTTCACATTACAAATAGTGTGCTTGCTGGTTTGTTAACAAGTTTGATTGTAATGGTTATTATGATTTTGGCTGCTAAAAAGGCAAGTGTTATACCTGGCAGATTGCAAATGGCGATTGAAATGTTGATGAAAATGGTTTTGGATTTATTAGTTTCTGCTTATGGGAGCGAGGCAAGGGCTAGAAAGTATTTGCCTTTCTACATAACTTTATTTTTCTTTTTAATAATTGCTAATCAATTTTCCGTAATTCCATTGGTTACAAATCTAGTTACTCCGGAAGGTGTTTTATTTAAAGTTTCTACGGCTGACTTTAGCCAAACTATTGCGCTGGCTTTGATCTCGATAGTTGGGGCGCATGTGATTGCTTTTTCAATTCATCCGATCGGGCATATCGGCAGTTTTATTAAAATCGGACCATTGCTTAAATCCCGCAGTATTGGGGATGTGCTAAATGCTTTATTGGAATTATTTTTGGGGGTTTTGGATATTATTGGTGAAATTGCTAAAGTTATTTCTCTTTCGGCACGTTTGTTCGGGAATATTTTTGCCGGAGAAGTTATGGTGGCGGTAATTGCGGGAATTGCAGTGTTCACCTCCTATTTTGTACCAGTTCCCTTCTTGGCTTTGAGTATTTTCTCCGGTTTTGTACAAGCCTTTGTGTTTATGATTCTTTCAATGCAGTTTATGGCCGGAACGATTAATAATGTTGTTGATAAACGCAAGGAAGAAGCGGCAAGCAGGTTGGAAGCAAAGAGTGTGCCTGCCATTTAATTATATTTGTTACATATTATATTTTAACTATTAAAAATATGGATGCAGAAGCAGTAAAATTGTTCGCAGCAGCAATGTGTATGGGGATTGGATCAATCGCTCCAGCTATTGCGGAAGGTATGGTAGCCTCTAAGGCTATGGAATCTATTGGTAGAAATCCAGAAATTGCCGACTCATTATTTCCAAAAATGATTGTAGGTATGGCGATTTGTGAATCTACTGGTATTTACGCGTTAGTTATTTCCCTAATTATTTTATTCGTAGCTTAATAATGGATACTTTATTAAAACTGGGAATTGACTGGCAAAGTATTATTTTCTATCTAGTTAACTTTGGCTTACTATTTTTATTGATCGGTAAATACGCTGTTCCGGCTTTGCTTAAAGCTTTGGATCAGAGAAGATCGACAATTGAAAATAGTATTAAAGAAGCGAATCTTTTGAAGAATGAGTTTCAGGAAAAAATCATTCAGATGGAGAAAGATAAAGAAGCAGAAAAAATTGAGTTTATGGCTCAGTTGGATAATATGAGAAAGAGTATGGAAATGGAAAGAAAGAAGGCTATTGAAGAAATGGAAATGGCCCGCAATAAAATGATGGAAGCAGCGAATTTGGAAATTAATCAGAGAAAAACTGAAATTCTCAAAGAAGCTGAAGAAAAAACTCTTTCTGTTATCAAGAAAATTGTACTTTATATAGTTCAGAACAAGATTCCCGAAAATGTCGTCAGCGACAGTGTTAGTGAAGCTTGGAAAGAATATTCTAAATAAGAAATGATTAAAAACATCTTAAAATCATTGTTATTCGAGATTCTAAATCTGTTAAATGAACAGAAGGATCATAAGGGTAAAGCGGAACTGAAAAAATCAGACCGTTTGCCTGAAGAAATAAAAGCCTATTTGGCTGAGGTTAAAGATGAGGAATTATTGGAAGACTTGAAAGAGTTGACTGGATATATCGGCTCTGGGGCGTTGTATTTGAATGGGGGTTTGGCGAAAAGTTTGAAAACTTTCCTGACAGCAACTTTACCTGAGCATGTGGACGGCCAAAAAAACTTTGATATAAAAGGGAAATTTGGTGAAGCGCTTAATGATTTATTGAAAAATAATTCCGATAAAGAAATCACTCAATTAATTAATGATTTTATTGGTTTAATAGGAGAAACTCCATTTATTATGGTACAAAGTCCTCGACCAATTGAAATTGATTTGAAGAAAGAGATTAGAAAGAATTTGAATGAAAAATACGGAGCCAATTTTGTCAGCTTCGCTATAAATAAGAATTTGGTGGGAGGATTACGAATTTTCGTAAATGGAGAGACCAGCGATTTGTCCTGGTTATCTAAAATTAATACTATTACTAATATTAAATAGTTATGTCTCAAGATACTTTGCATGCATTTCTGGATAAAATTGAAGAAGCACTGAGGGACGGTGGGAAAAGTGATTCTAAACATGGTTCGTCCAGACAGGGAGTGATTCAATCATTTAAAGATGGTGTTATCACAATTAAAGGCCTTTCAAACCTGATGATGGGGGAAGTGGTGAGTGTGGAAGGTACAAGTACCAAAGCTTTGGTGATGAATTTGGAAAAAGATACTTCTTTTGCGGTGGTTTTACAGGGAGGACAAGGAATTAAAGAAGGTTTATTTGTAAATTCAACTGGAGAAACATTATCTATGCCGGTGGGGGATGCTTTGATTGGAAGAGTGATTGATCCGCTTGGGAATGTGTTGGATGGAGGTGCGGAAATTAAATCCGATAAAAGAGGGATGATTGAAAAAATTGCTCCGGGGGTAATGGTAAGAAAATCCGTTCATCAACCGGTTCAAACAGGAATTGTGGCGATTGATGCTTTGATTCCGATTGGAAGAGGACAAAGAGAATTGATTATTGGGGATCGTCAGACTGGTAAAACAACTGTGGCGATTGATGCGATTTTGAATCAAAAAGATCAAAATATGATCTGTATTTATACGGCTATTGCACAAAGAGAAGGTAAAACTTCGCAAGTATATGAAACTTTAAAAAAGGCAGGGGCTCTGGATTATACATTATTGGTTTCTGCTCCAGCTTCGGCTTCAGCAGTATTGCAATTTTTGGCTCCGTTTTCAGCTATGGCTGCGGCAGAATATTTCATGGACCAAGGAAAAGATGTGTTGGTGGTGTTTGATGATTTATCAAAACATGCGGTGGCTTATCGTGAAATGTCACTTTTATTAAGAAGACCACCGGGACGTGAAGCTTATCCAGGGGATGTATTTTATTTGCATTCCAGATTATTGGAAAGAGCGGCGAAATTGAATGAAGAAAATGGTGGAGGGAGTATTACAGCTTTGCCGATTATTGAAACACAGGCTGGGGACGTTTCTGCATACATTCCAACTAATGTAATTTCAATTACAGATGGGCAGATTTTCTTGGAAGCGGATTTGTTCTACAAAGGTATTAGACCGGCGATTAACGTTGGTATTTCAGTATCGAGAGTAGGTGGATCAGCGCAAACTAAATTGATTAAAAAAGTATCTGGTACAGCTAAATTGGATTTAGCTCAGTATTATGAATTGGAAGCATTTTCACAATTTGCTTCGGAATTGGATGATTCAACTAAGGCTTTGTTAACAAGAGGTAAAAGAGTTGTGGAATCACTTAAACAGAAAAATAATTCTCCTTATAAACTTTGGCAGGAAGCGGCGGTTTTGGTTGCTGCTACTAAAGGTTATTTGGATAAATTTGAAGAAGTTCAATGCGCTGCAAAGATTAAAGAACTTCTAACTTACATGCAGGCGAATTCACAGGATTTAATTAAGGAAATTGAAGCGAAAAAGGAATATACCCCAGAAATTGAAAAGGGATTGCAGGAAGTATTGGGGAAAGCGTTGGCCTAAATATTCAGAGTAATTATCAAATAAATGGCATCACTTCTAGAGATTAGGAAAAAAATAGGTGGGGTAAAGAGTACCAAAAAAATCACCAAAGCCATGCAATTGGTGGCAACTTCGAAAATGAAGATGTTCCAAAAAAAGGCGGTGTCTGCGCGTGAATATATTTGGGATTTGTTGAAAGTATTGGAGCAGAATCTTAACGATGAATTGAAGAATCTTTATACTGAGCAGAGAAAAGAAGGGGCTACGCTGTTTGTGATTTATACTTCGGATAAAGGTTTGTGCGGAGCGCTTAATAATAATTTATTGAAAGGTTTATTCAGATCAGAAAAGTGGATGAATACGCCAAAAGAAGATAGATTGTTGATTACAATTGGGAAAAAATCCAATGAGTTTGCGCGATCCAATCAGATTGAAGTGGAAAAACACTTTTTGGGAATTCCGGAGAAATTGGGAAATACTGTGACTTTGGAAGTAATTGATACAATTCTCAAACTTTGGACAGACAGAAGATGCAAAGAAATTATTTTTATCGCACCACATTTTCAAAATACTTTCACTTTCTATCCGGTTTTGAAAACCTTTTTGCCTTTTAGTAAGGAAATGGTGAAGGAAAATATTGGCAGAGCTAGCAGGGCGGTTGAGAGTGAGAAAGATGCTAGTTCCAGCTACATGCTTTATGAACCTGATAAGAAAATGGTGTTGGAAAAATTATTCAGATTGATAGTGCAGGGATTGTTTGTTCAATCATTCTTTGAATTAAAGGCTTCGGAATATTCATCCAGAATGATTGCTATGCAAAATGCTACGGAAGCTGCGGATAAAAAAATTGTGGATTTAACAAGAACATATAATAAAACTCGTCAGCAGGTAATTACTCAACAGCTTGCGGAATTAATAGGAGCGAGCGACGTTGTTTAATTGATTTTATAAATTTAGTTAACTTAATATTATCGACATGAGTACTGAAACTAAGCAAAAAACCCATAAGAAAGCAGAAATGCCAATGGGGAAAATCGTCAGAATTATTGGTGTGGTGGTGGATGTTTATTTTCCGGACCATGTGCCAGAAACTTATAGCGCTTTAAAGGTTGGGGAAATTACTTTGGAGGTACAGGCGCATTTGGGTGGTGGTGTAGTGAGAACAATCGCTATGACAAC
>JBOFLO010000011.1:0-12041 GCA_051657905.1 Candidatus Altimarinota bacterium
GTCCCTCCTCCATTTGACTCAAATCACAAAAAAATCTCCAGGTTACTGGTAAATCCTTTTCCAATTTCGCCGCTTCAACAAAATTCAGTTTTATCTCCCTGTTTCCACCTCCCTCAGCCAATAATTTATCTCCATAAGCAGTCCAAATTTCACAATTCAAATCCAAATCCAGGGCACTTTGTAAATCAAAACTTTTAGGAAAAACATCGGCATTTTTAGCCGTCACCGTCACCCGCAAAACCTCACTTTTTTCACTGGCAATATTATCTTCCAGCCTTGGTGAATTATTCAATAAACTAACCTCAGCCTTCAGCTCTTCACTAAACATTCCAGATTTAAAAATCAAAGCGGCCACAGCTATTAAAGCTATCGCCGCCCCCGCCAATATTTTTTGATTTTTCTGCATCAAATTATCTCATTCTATTTAATCTTCTATTCGCCTCTTGCAAAGTTTTTTTAGCTTCTTTGCGGAACATAGTTTTGGCTTTATCGGCCGAACCTTTTAATTGTTTTTCCGCTTCATGAGAAGCCCATTCCGCCTTTTTAGTTACCTGTTTTTTAATATCATTGAAATTCAATCCATGTGCCGCATCCTTAACTCTCCAGGCAGTTAAAGCCGCCAATCCCATCATCAACCCCGCCCCCACAAATTGAAAAGCTCTTTTAAACCAATGAGTTTTTCTGACACTTTCCAATTTTACTTCAGCCTGTTTAACTAATTTAGCCGCAGGCTTAGTCATTCTTTTGAATTTCTTTTCCGCACTTTTTAACTGCTTTCTGGTCACAACAATTCTTTTTACGGCTCTTTTAGCAACTTTTCTTTTAGTTTTTGGCATATTTTTAAATTAATTAAATAATCATATTATTCTACAACAAAAAGTCTAAATAGTCAATACGGCCCTATCCATCAATGCTCTTGCCTTTTCCCCCAAAATTCGCAAAAATTACCAGGCTTTTGCGGGCTAATTAATCAACATATGTCCACCTCCACCCTCCCCCGAAAATCAGCAACCCCCCGCACCCCCGACGCTGGATTGAAATATCACATCCAAACTTTCGGCTGCCAAATGAACTATTCCGACACCGAAAGAGTTTCAGCAATTTTAGAAAAATCCGGCTACAGCAAGGCCACAACCCTCGAGGACGTCGACCTGTTCATTTTCAATACCTGTTCCATCAAACAAAAAGGCGAAGACAAAGTTTATGGAATGATTAAAAATATCGCTTCCTACAAAAAAGCCAATCCCCGCTTATTAATCGGCCTAACAGGCTGCATGGTCCGCCAGACCTCTTCCAAAAACAGCGAAAAAACCGAAAAAGATCAACTTTTAAAAGAACGTTCTCGCTTAGATTTCGTTTTTAGAATCACCGATACTCACAAATTACCAAATCTCCTAGCCGAAGCCGAACCGCAATTAGACCTCGCCGAATTAGACCAACTCAATCAACCCACCCGCTCCGCCATCGCCGACCTAACCGCCGAAAATCTCACCGATTACCTCAACGTCACCCCCAATTACGGCAGCCAATTCCAAGCCTTCGTACCCATCCAAATCGGTTGTGACAAATACTGCACCTACTGCATTGTTCCATATTCTCGCGGCCGCGAACAAAGCCGCCCTATGGAAGATATTTATCAAGAATGTTTGAAACTTGTTGAAAACGGCTGCAAAGAAATTACTTTGGTTGGCCAAACCGTCAATTCATACGGACTTTCCGCTCTGGATAAGCAAAAGCCTCTATTTACCGAACTTGAAATTCACCCTTTCACTCAATTACTTCGCCGCCTCGACTCCCTCAGCGAAAAAGGCCTCAATCGCCTCCGCTACACCTCCCCACACCCCCGCGACCTTAATGACGATTTAATCAACGCCCACGCCACTTTAAAAACACTTTGCCCCTACATTCATCTCCCAATCCAATCCGGCGACGATGAGATGTTAAAACGCATGAATCGCAAATACACCGTGGCCGAATATCGCGAAAAAGTCGCCCGCCTACTCGCGCGCGTACCCAACTGCTGTATCTCTACCGATATTATCGTTGGCTTCTGCGGCGAAACCGACCAGCAATATCAAAACACCTACGATTTATTCGAAGAAATGCAATGGGATCAAGCCTTCATTTCCCGCTACAGCGAAAGAACCGGCACCGTCGCTGGCAATTATTTCAAAGATGATATTACCGCTGAACAAAAAGCTGATCGTTGGCATCGTTTAAACAATTTATTAAAAGTAGTTTCCCGTAATCGCCACAAAAGCTTCGAAGGAAAAACCGTTGAAGTTTTAGTAGAAAGATTCAATCCATTAACTTCCGAATGCGAAGGTCGCAGCCGTGAATACAAATTAGTCCAATTTCCCGGCCATCCCGACCAAGTAGGAACCATTGTTCAAGCCAAAGTTCTTCAGGGGCTTGACTGGGTCTTGAAAGGTTGTTTGATATAATGTATACTCCTTTCTCATTCATTTAGTTATAATATGAAGGACCCCAAATCGACTTTTTATTCAAAGCCAATCAGTTCGCTTGCTTTTCCCAAACTTTCCACCAGTTTGATCCCATCTGATGCGGCGAGTCTAGATTCTAACAATGAAGTGGGAAAACAAATGCAGTTGATGAGAATCTCTACTCTTTTACATTTAAAAGAATATCCCACTCTTCTCACTGCTGAATTTAAAGAGTATTTTTCGTTTATTCTTCCTTATATCAATGTGTCGATCATGGCAGAAGATTCAGATGAATTTGAGATTAATAAGTTTTTGGTTGATATCAATAAACTAATTGATCTGTACGGATCTTTTGAAGATGAAGATTTTTATGATCAGCATATGGCTATATTAATCAAAAAAATGAGAAAATCTGAATCTCAAATAATTGATTATTATGCTGGTATAGCCGACGGCATTGGTTTTCCTGTGAGAGCTGTCTGGTCTACTCACCAACTTCAACTAATTGATAAATTTTTATATTTTATCGCCAAATTCACCTACGCCAACAAAATTAACTAAGCTATAAAATCCTCCAAATTAGCTTCCTTCGTCACATCCAAATAAAATTTTCCCTCCGGATAAACCGCCACCGCAATCCCATTATCACAAAAATCCAAACACCCGGCCTTATTAACTCTCAGTTTATAAAGGCCTTTTTCAATTCCCTGCATTTTCAATTTCGCCCGCAACTCCTCACCACCTTTCGGCGCACAACCGCTTCCGTCCGCTTTAGTATTGCAGCAGACAAATATATGTTTTTCGTATGGCTGATTTATTTCTTTCATGAAAATTATTTATTAGCAGATTCCCCCACAATCGCTTTGATTCTTCTCACCCCAGCCGAAGAAGCCTCCTCCTTCACAATCTTAAACCCTTTCAAATCCCCAGTATTTTTCACATGAGGCCCTCCACAAATTTCCAAAGAAAATTCACCCATTTTATAAACCTTAATCTGATCTCCATATTTATCTTCAAACAAACCAATCGCCCCCCGAGTTTTCGCTTCATCAACCGTCATCACTTCAAAACTAATCGGCAAAGCTTCCTTAATTTGAGTATTCACAATTGTTTCCACTTCCATCAATTGCTCAGGCGTCATTTTATTCGGATAATTAAAATCAAAACGCAATCTCTCCGCAGTAATATTTGATCCTTTCTGCTCAACCTCTACACCCAAAACCAATTTCAAAGCCTTATGCAAAAGATGAGTCGCCGTATGCAATTTAGTTGTGTCCTCACTATGATCAGCCAATCCACCCGAAAACTTTTGCTCCGCCCCCGCCTTCGACAAACTCTGATGCGCCTTAAATCTCTTCGTAAAACTCTCAATAAAAAATTTCTGATCAAATTTAAATCCTTCTCTATCCAATTCCTCGGTAATCATTTCCACCGGAAATCCATAAGTTTCATAAAGGAAAAACGCCTTTTGCGCCAAATCTTCAGTATTCAATTTCCGCACCTCTTCACCATCAAAAACTTTTTTCATTTCTCTTAAACCATTTTCCAAAGTTCTCTTAAATTTATCTTCTTCTTTTTGCAATTCTTCCAAAATTCTCTGTTTATTTTCCGCTAATTCTGGAAAGAAATCTTGATAATCAGCAATGAAAATTTCCGCTAAAGCATTAGTAAAAGACTGAGTAATATTTAATTTCTTGGCATGTCTAATCGCTCGACGAATCAAACGACGCAAAATATACCCCTGATCTTTATTGGAAGGAAAAACCCCTCTCTTATCACCCAAAATAAACACCGCCGCACGAATATGATCGGCAATAATTCTGCCAGATTTAATATTTTCTTCATCTTCCACCATTTCCGCAGCACACATTGAACGAATTTTTTCTTTCACACCGGCAAACAATTCAGTTTCATAATGCGTCCATTTACCTTCCAGCACCGCCACAATTCTTTCAAACCCCATCCCTGTATCAACATTTTTCTGCGCCAATTCATTAAAACTACCGTCAGCATTTTTATTAAACTGCATGAAAACATTATTCCAAATTTCCACATATCGCCCGCATTCACAATTGGGATGACATTTCGCAGAACCATCTTTCAATGGATATTTATCACGCATTTCCTGAGAAGAATTTTCCGCATGTTCATGAGCATTCAGAGCAGGGAAGCGATCAAAGAAAATTTCTGTATCCGGTCCACAAGGTCCAGTTAATCCAGCCGGCCCCCACCAGTTTTTCTTCTTCTCGTAAAAATAAATTAATTTCCTATCTTCTGCAGAAGCTTTCTCCACCTCCACAAATCCCAACTCTTTCCAAAATCCAGCCGCCTCTTCATCCCGCGGCGCATTTTCATCCCCCTCAAAACAAGTCACACGCAAACGCTCAGCATCAATTCCAAACCCTCCATCCGCCCAGGGAGTAGTCAATAATTCATAACTCATCCCAATCGATTCCTTTTTAAAATAATCACCAAGCGACCAATTTCCCAACATCTCAAAAAATGTACAATGTGTGTCATCGCCAACTTCCTCAATATCATCAGTACGAATACATTTCTGCGAATCCACCAAACGCGTTCCAGCCGGATGTTTCTCACCCATCAAAAACGGCACCAATGGTTGCATTCCCGCAGTTGTAAATAAAACTGTCGGATCATTTTCCGGAACTACTGAAGCCGAAGGAATTTGTTTATGCCCATGTTTCTTCACAAAAAAATCAATATATCTCTGTCGAATTTCGCTGGCTTTCATGTTTTTAGGTTTAAATTTTTAGCTTTTTTCTCCCCCCTTTTGATACTGAATCTTAATAAGAAAAGTGGTTTTTAGCAAGCTGTTTTAAGGGAGATAATGCCTTATTGATTGGCTTTCTAGTGATTTGTTGTCATAATGCAATCCCGGGTAACCAACCTGTTAATCAAACTCAAGTTTATTTAAATTTCATGTTCGGAAAAAAATCAAAAAACAATTCCAATCAGCCGTTAAAACGCTCCAATCGCATTTTTTGGGGAATTTTAATCGTGCTAGCTCAATTAATTATTCTCACCATTATCGGTTTTTTCATTTGGGAAAAATACTGGTTTAAGGGAAATTTAGCCGCCTTTTTGCCGGCCGAGCAAACGGTCGCTCTCGCCGAATTAAACCTCGATGCAAATTCTACCGACTATCAGCAATTACGCGCCATCGCCTCCAATTCGCCATTTTTTAATTTCCAATTAATCGAGCAGGGACTATCCGCTCAAATCCCCAGCTACGAACAATTTAAACCATTATTCTACGGCCGCATCGGCTTAGCAATTTTACAACAAACAAACAGCCTGCAACCGGCTATTTTCCTCGAATACAAAGATCGCCAGCAAGTTATCGATTCTTTAAATTCCAGTTTACTGACCGGCCAAACTGATCAATTAATTGAAGAAAAAATCCACGGCTATTCACTATTTTCATTTCAAGTCGGACAAAATTATTCCGCCCTTCTACTCAATAATTACTTAGTTGTTTCCGCCGATCGCTCCGCCCTTCAATTAATCGCCGAAACCTCCGCCGGACAACATCCCAATTTAAAAAAATCTGCCAGCTATCAGCAAGTTCTCTCTGCCCTTCCGGAACAAAATTTATTAATTGTCTTCCTCGACAGCAAAAAACTCTGGTCTGCTTTCTTGGCTGACCGCCAATTCCTTTCCGCCAATCTCAATCAATTACAAACATATTTACCATTCCTAAAAATTCTCTCCAGCGAAGGAATTTCCGTACGTTTTGAAAATAATCAATTAATCGCTCAGCAACTTTCTTTGGTTAATTCAGAATATTTGGAAGGTCAACCATTTTTGAAATTTGATCAAAATTTTTCCGCCACTTTATTCTCAGCTCTAAAAAATCCTCGCACTTTTGTCTACACCGGCCGTGGTTTGTACGATGAATACAATGCTTTAAAATCCATTTACAGCCAAAAATCCACTGTTGATAAATTAATTTTCGAAGGTCAAATTCAGCAAATTAAAAATAGTTTTTTCCCGGACAGCAGCGGTTTTGAAAATTTACTCCTACCTCTTCTTAACAATCAGTATTTGGTATTTTTAGATTACTCAAGCGCCACTCCGCGCTTCGCTTTCGCTTTGGAATTATCCGAACCAAAAAATAATTTTTACGATCTAGATAAAGCACTCATTAACAATCAAAGTAAATTCGCCCAATTCAAACCAGTGAAACAAAGTTTTGAATTACCAGACAAAACCATCGGCGAACGCTGGGTATCTTTACCAGAAAATGTCCGCATCACTTCAGTACAATCAACCGCCGACTCAGAATTAAAAACCATTCGCATCGGTGCCGCTGATGATCAAAATCCTCTACAAATTCAATACGGCCTACAAAATAAATATTTCCTAATTGCCAACGACCCCGCTCTTTACACAGAAATATCTTCAAACCTCACCGCCGATTTACCTTCCCAAAATCTAACTTTCAACGGCCGAATCCCTCAGGTAGATCACTATTTAGAAGTTGATTTCAGCACTCTTCCAAAACTTTCCCCGCTGGAATTGGCGAGTCAATTATCCGGACAATCATCTTTCACTAATCCATTCTCAGCTATTTCAACTTACTTTCCTGGCCTATCTACAGTAAAATATGGTCGAAAATATATTGATCAGGGTATTCTAAATATTTTAGAAATAAATTTCCTCAATTAATTTTCCCTAAACAAAAAATGGCTCGTATCATCATCAGGGACATTCAGAAAGTAAAACAAAACGCTCAATTACGTTTGGATTTAATTTTGGGAAAATCTCAAATCTCTCCAGTAAACTCTGCAACTTCGAAACGCGCTCCACTCGACCTAAAAAATTTCCAATCCGGCCACGCTATTTACACCGAACGCGCCTTTTCCCGCTCCCTCGACTTCCCCAACCGCTCCACCCCCACCCTTTTCCTCCGCCGCGAAACCACGCCTGCCCACCCCGCCAAAGCCAATCTACCTTTACGCCTAATGCAATTCGCCGCTTGCGGTTTATTGATAGTTTTTTCCATCAATATTCTCAATGTTTTAAATCAAGCATTTTTCCTCCGTTCCAATTTAATCACCAGCGCTTCCGCAGGCTATTCACAATTCTCCGAAGCCTTAACTCAAGTTCAAAACAGCAATTTGAGTAATGCCAAAACCGCCTTCGATCAAGCCAAAAATGACTTTTCTTTAGGTCTGGAAAAAATCGCTTTTTTGCAAAGCCGTGTTGATTCCACCATTTCTCAGGAACAAAATACCGCCTCTTTAAATCATCTTTTCCAATCTGCTCAATCGCTCGCCAATGCCGGAAAATTATTTGCCCAGACTATTGAAAGTATGGAGCAATTACCAATTCTTTTCATTCAGGAAAATCAAAATTTCTCTGAAAATAATTCTAGCATAGAATCCGCAACTCCTCGCCTTTCTCTCACTGATCAACTCAAAAAGAATTTAGAAATTTATCAGCAAGCAGTTCAGGAATTACAAACCGCCAACGAGCATCTCAATCAAGTCGATTCAATTTTTATTCCAGGAGAATTAAAACAGAAAATTGCTGAATCCAAACTACTTTTGGAAAACCTATTGAGCTTCATCCAGTCCAATGAAAACAGCATTTCCTCAATGCTCAAACTACTAGGTGACCGCTACCCACACCGCTATTTAATTCTCCTCCAAAATGACGCCGAAAGCCGCCCAACTGGTGGATTTATCGGTTCCCTAATTATCGCCGACATCAACGACGGCCACATTGATAAATTCGAATTCCACGACGTTTATAAATTCGACGGACAATTACTAGAAAATATTCCCGCCCCCGAAGACATCGCTTCCATCACCGACGAATGGCGCCTCCGCGACTCCAATTATTCCCCAAATTTTGACATTTCCGCCGAACAAGCTGCCTGGTTTTTACAAAAATCCAAAGGCCCAAGCGTCGACACAGTTATCGCCATCAATCAAAGTTTACTCACCGATTTATTAAAAGAAGTCGGCCCACTTGATGTTGAAGGATTAGATCAACCTCTCACTGCTGAAAATTTCCAATTGGTACTTTCATATTTGATTGAATCAAAAACTTACGGCGCCGAAAATCCTAAAGAAATTTTAGGCAAAACCATTCAGTCTTTCCAAAATAAATTAATGGAAAAACAAGATTGGAAAGGCTTACTCTTCCAATTATTCAAAGGCGTCAAAGATCAAAAAATCCTCTTCTACTCCCGCCATGATGATGTCCAGAAATTCTTCGATCAATTAGGCTTAACTCCACGCCAAAAATCCCTCAACACCAACGAAGATTATCTCCAAATCATCTCCACTTCCATTGGCGGAAATAAAAGCGATTACTACATCAAACAACAACTCACTCACAACACTTTCCTCAACACCAACGGCGAAATTTTCGACGAATTAACCATCGCCCGCACCCACACTTGGTCCAGTCTCGATCTGGAAAGATGGCAAGCCCAACTGGCAACTTTCGGCTTCGACGAAATCTCCGAAACTGTCAAAGATATTTTGGGTAGGGGAGAGAACAAATCTTCCATGAAAATTTATCTTCCAGCAGGCACCGAATTAGTAAATTCCGTTGGCCTTCCTTTAGACGATGTAAAAGTCCGCTACGATCAACAACTCCAAAAAACCTATTTCCTTTTCCCAATGTCAGTCAAACCCGGCCAAACTTCGACCATCACCATCCGCTACAAACTCCCTTACAAACTAGGCTTATTCCCAGCTGATATTTACCGCTTCACAGCCCAAAAACAACCCGGCCTCACTTCTACAGAATTAGAAAAGAACCTTTATTTGGATCCAGGTTTAAAGAGTTTGGAAGCCTATCCGTTCGACTCTATTGAATCGACCGACAATCGTCTCGAATTAAATCAATCTCTCAGCAAAGATATTTATTTCTCTTCCGTGATTAGCAATTAATCCCACCAAACTTTTCTTTCTGATTAAGCTTTTCATAATTCCGCCCAAATCTACTCCACAATTCATTCTCCTCCATAATCACCATTGTCGGCCGCCCATGCGGACAAGTAAATTTGTTGGACGTCACTTCCAACTGCTCAATCAAAGCAATTTGCTCCAATGGGTCTAATTTATCCCCAAATTTAACCGCCGACCTACATGCCAAATAAGTCAGAACTTTCTCTTTACGGCCATAAAAATCCCCTTTAACGCTTTCATTTCTCAGGTCATCCAACAACCCATGCAATAAATTCTCCGGATTACTCTTAATCGCAAATGCCGGCACCGCCTGAATGGCAAAAGTATTCCCGCCAAAATGCTCCAGCTGCAGTCCTATTTCATCCAAAACCGCTTTGTTGGAATTCAAAATCGCCTGATCCGAAACTGAAACTTCAATATTAATCGGCGTCAACAAAGGCTGAATCACTTTCTCATCATTCTCCGCTTCACCCATTAATTTCTCATAACGAATTCGCTCATGCGCCGCATGCTGATCAACAATCACCAAGTCCCCACCTTTCCTGCACAAAATAAACGAATTATTCATCTGCCCAATCACTTCTAATTTCAACTCTTCCTCCACTCCACTCATTTGCTCCATCTTTTTCATCGGCTTAACTTCTTCCCGCTGAACCTGCTCCGCCCTCATCTCCGGCCAAATCGCCACCTCCCCATTTTCACTAAATAATTTCCCTTCCGGCAAAATCTTAATTGCACTCGCCGTAATTTCCTCAACTCCCACAACAACCGGCTCCGTCACTTTCAAACTTGTCGCCTCAACCGCCCATTCTTGAGCCAATCCCTCCGGCTTTCTTTCCTGATAATAATCCACCGCCGTCCCCTCCTGAATTTTCGGCGCCAAAATATTCGTCTCCAAGCTTTTCCCGCAAGCCCCACTCAAAACACGATAAATTTCCCGCTCATCTTTAAATCTCACCTCCGTTTTCCTAGGATGAATATTCACATCCACCAACGACGGATCAATTTCAAATTTCAAAAAAAACACCGGATATCTCTCTTTCGGCAACAGCGAATGATAGGCTTGTTTAACAGCATATCCAAGTACATGCGATTTAATAGGCCGATTATTCACAAAAAAATACTGCATATTTTTCGAAGCCCGCGCCAGCAATGGTTTGCCAATATATCCTTTCAATTTCATCAACGCTCCCCCAAAAAATACTTCAATTAAATTATCGGTAATATTTTTTCCCATCAACCCTCGTAATCTGACCAATTCATCATTCGTAGCCGCCAAATCAAACACCTCTTTCCCATCATTAATCATTCGAAATCCCACTTCCGGAAATGCAATCGCCGCATTAATCAAACAATCCAAAATATTCTGATATTCGGTTCCGACACTTTTTAAAAACTTCAACCGCGCCGGCGTATTATAAAAAATCTCCCTCACTTCAAAAGTTGTTCCCACCGGAGTCCCCACACTTTTTTCCACCAAAATTTTTCCCCCTTCCACCACCATTTCAAATCCACTCACATCTTCTTCACGTCTAGTTATCAAGCGCAATTTCGCTACCGAAGCTATACTCGCCACCGCTTCCCCACGAAATCCCAACGTCCGCACATTCTCCAAATCCTCCAATGAAGCGATTTTAGAAGTTGTATGTTTCTGCAAACAAATTCTCGCATCCTCATCAGACATTCCACTGCCATTATCAGTAATTCTAATCAATTTAATTCCACCTTCTTCCACTTCTAAAGTAATCTGACTTGCTCCCGCATCCAACGAATTTTCCAATAATTCTTTAACCACCGAAGCTGGCCTGTCCACCACCTCCCCCGCCGCAATTTGATTAATTAGATTCTCATCTAAAAATTTAATTTTCCCCATAATTTTCTAAATAAAATTCCCATCATTATTCCAACTCCGCCTTAATTTTCTGCAATTTCATCAGCGCATCCAAAGGCGTCAATTCATTAATATTCATCTCCCTCAATTGATTCTCCAACTTTTTCAATTTCATATTTTCCTTCGCCATTTCACCCTCATTCAAGCCCAAATCTCCATGCTTTCTTTCCCCACCCAATTCCATTTTTAGCTGATAATTCACACTCTCTCCAATTTTTTCACCTTCCAAATCCTGCAAAATCTCCCGCGCCCGCTCCACCACTTTCCCCGGCAACCCCGCCAATTTCGCCACTTCAATCCCATAACTTTTATCCACGCCCCCTCGCCCAATCTTATACAAAAACACCACCCCATCCCGCTCATTTTCTTCCACCTTCACACTAAAATTCACCGCCTGCGGCAATTTATCCGCCAATCCAATCAACTCATGATAATGACTGGCAAACAACGTTTTCGCCCCAATCTGATTATGAATATATTCCATAATTCCCCAGGCAATACTCACCCCATCGAAAGTCGAAGTCCCCCGCCCAATCTCATCCAAAATCAACAAACTTTTCCTCCCCGCCCCCGCCAAAATACCCGCCGTCTCCTCCATCTCCACCCAAAAAGTACTTTGCCCTTTCACCAAATTATCCGACGCCCCAACTCTCGTAAAAATTCTATCCACCAGATTAATCGTCGCCCTTTCCGCCGGCACAAAACACCCCAAATGCGCCATCAGAACAATCAGCGCCGTTTGGCGCAAATAAGTCGACT
>JBOFLO010000012.1:0-2829 GCA_051657905.1 Candidatus Altimarinota bacterium
ATTACCGATTTGAATGCTATGGAACAAGTTTACTACTACAATGGTGAAACTGCTGGAAACGACACTGTTACATTAAAAGCTGCTTCAGGTGACTTAGTATTAAACGAAGGCAATGGTGCTAAAACAATCATCATCGAAAACGCAGATTTATATATCGGCAGCAATATCACTTACGGTGCAAGCAGCGGCGAAGCCATCGACCAAGATAAAATCGCTTCCCTAGGTGTAATCGTCATCAACGGTAACATCTACGTAGACCCAGCCGTTTCTCAACTTTCCGGTGCATTCTTTGTACAAAGAGTTGGAGACGACTACGCTACTGGCGGTAACTTGGTATCAGCCGGTGCCAACAAACAAGCCGCAGTTTCCCAAGTTCCATTAACAATCAATGGTTCAGTATACGGAAACGTTGGTCCATTATTCCAAAACCGTGAAGCTTCCGGAGACATCAATCAAGATCAAGGTGCCATCACCATCCGCTACGATCAAAGAATTATTTTGAACACTCCTCCAGGACTTTCTGAACTATTCGGAGATTTCAGCCAAAGCCAAATCGCTAGATAATCCTCAGAAAAATCGAATCATTAAATCCCCTTCCTTAAAACCGAAGGGGATTTTTTATTTCAACGCCTTCACCATCAACATCTCAATCGCCCGCTGTAACTCACTATAATCCCCAGTAGAAACCTTAATTCTCCCAGTTTTAAACCCATAATCAATCCTACCCAATTCCGCATAAATCCTCCGAATCTCCTCAAAAGAAAACTTCCTCACCTGCCCGACCATTTTACCTACCACAAACGGATGCTCTTTAATCTCTTTAGCAATTTCCCCAGCCTTCATTCCCCTCTCCACCAATTCTTTCACCTGCGCCATAATCCTAAAATGCCGCACCAGCATAAACATAATCGCGATCAATTCTTCCCCACTCTCAATCAAAATCCGCCAAACCTCCAAAGTTTCACTCAAACGCTTTTCTCCCAAATAATCAGTCAGCTTAAACACCGTCGAAGTTAAATTCGGACTAACCAACATTTTAATCATCTGCCCAGAAATAGTTCGCCCCTCGGCAAATAAAACCAATTTCTCAATTTCATTATTCAAATTCCACAAATTTGCTCCCACCAAATCAGTCAACATTCTCACCTCCATATCTTCAATTTTCCCGCCCAAAGCCGTCACTCGGCCACTCACCCATCTCCACAATTCCGCCCCACTCTTCAAATCAAAAACCTCCAACACTCCTTTCTTAGCAATCCTTTTATAAAAAGCTGTCCTAGCATCCGGTTTCTTATGCTCAAAAAACACCACCACACAAAACTCAGGCACACTTTCCAACATTTCCGCCACCTTCTTAACTTCTTCATCCCGTGCCTCACTCAAAAAATCCTGCACCACCAATAATTTTTTCTCACTCAAAAAAGGATAAGTCTGCACAGCATTTTCAAAATCCCTCGCCGTTAACTCATCCCCATAATAAAGCTGAATATTCATTTCCCCATACTTTTCAACAAATCTATCCTTCCAAAGTTTCTGTTTCTCATAAGCCGAAAAACTATCCTCACCACAGAACAGATAAACCGGTAATTTTTCAGAAGCATTTTCCATATTCAAAAATTAATTCACCCACAAATTATTTAACCCTGCGAGTATGCCAGTCTGTAGCCAATTGATAAGCATGCCCTACCTGAAACAATTTTTCTTCGCTAAATTGCGGCCCGATAATCTGCAAACCAATTGGTAATCCTGCAGAAGTTAATCCACAAGGAATGGAAAGCCCCGGCACTCCAGCCACAGAAGCCGGAATAGTAAAAGCATCTTCCAAATACATGGCTAACGGATCAGCCGCTTTCTCACCAATTTTGAAAGCCGGAGTCGGAGAAACAGGCGCCATCAAAACATCAACTTCCTCAAAAGCCCGAGCAAAATCTTCTCTAATCAAAGTCCGAACTCTCAAAGCTTTTTTATAATAAGCATCAAAATAACCCGCAGATAAAACATAAGTCCCGGTTAAAATACGCCGCTTAACTTCATCACCAAATCCTTGATCACGAGTTAAATAATATTGATCAACAATTTCCTTAATTTCACCTTCTGGTTTCATACCAAAACGAATCCCATCAAAACGGGATAAATTAGTAGAAAGTTCCGCCGGCATAATAATATAATAAACAGCCACAGCGTATTTAGTATTCGGCAAACTTACCTCCTTCAACACCGCCCCCATTTTTTCATATTCAGCCAAAGCCGCTCGCACATTTTTATCAATTTCACCGTCAAGACCAGCCACAAAATATTCTTTAGGCACACCAATTCTCAAACCCTTTAAATCCACCTTAGCCAAACCTGCCGAGTAATCTGGTACAGCAACTTGCGGAGTGGTAGAATCTTTCGGATCATTCCCAGCCATATATTTAAGCAAAATCGCCAAATCTTCCACAGTTTTTCCAAATGCACCAATTGTATCCAAAGATGAAGCCATCGCCGTAACACCGGATCTCGAAACCCTTCCATAAGTAACTTTAATACCTGAAACCCCGCAGAAAGCCGCCGGCTGACGAATTGATCCACCAGTATCAGTCCCCAGCGCCCCAGCACACAAATCCGCCGCTACCGCGGCTGCCGACCCCCCACTCGACCCCCCGGCTACCCGCTCCAAATCCCAAGGATTTTTAGTCGGACCAAAAGCCGAATATTCAGTCGAACCACCACAGGCAAATTCATCAGTGTTGGTTTTCCCAGTCATCACAATTCCCGCCTCACGCAATTTCGCCATCACAGTTGCATCATAAGGTGGAACAAAATCTTTTAACATTTTCGAAGCGCAAG
>JBOFLO010000013.1:0-1015 GCA_051657905.1 Candidatus Altimarinota bacterium
CTCCTCTATAGTTATTTTATAAATTTATTTGGTTTAATGATAATAGTTTTGCTTTCTTCATCAAAGATAACATTTACAGCTTTATTATCTGAGGTTAATCCCATTTTTTTTATCCAACTAATAGGAAGAGTTATTCTTGAAGTAGTACTTCCACTTCCACTTTTCATAAAAGATATATTAAGTAATCTTTGTGTATTTGTGTCCATTAAATTGCCTCCTTGACAGGTTGTCATATATACATAATTATAATACATTTTAAACAGGTCGTCAATAAAAATTTATATTTTTTGATTATATTTTTCCGACGGTCGGAAAGTGCCTTCAAGCCAATAGAATCAAGGGGTCAATATTTTAAAAGTGCGAAAAAGTGTTTAAAAATTGTGGTATAAATAATTTTTCCGACGGTCGGAAAGTGCCCTAAAGCCAATAGAATCAAGGGGTCAGTATTTTGAAGTGCGAAAAGTGTTTAAAGATTGTGGTATAAATAATTTTTCCGACGGTCGGAAAGTGCCCTAAAGCCAATAGAATCAAAGGGTCAGTATTTTGAAGTGCGAAAAGTGTTTAAAAATTGTGGTATAAATAATTTTTCCGACGGTCGGAAAGTGCCCTAAAGCCAATAGAATCAATGGGTCAATATTTTAAAAGTACAAAAAAGTGTTTAAAAATTGTTTTGGCGGGGAATTACAGGTGGAGGAACTGAAAGGGATATTCCCGCCGTAACTTTAATATCTAAGATGTCAATATGCCTTTCATATCTGGCCAAAAAATGGGAATGTCCCGACAAGATAGCAGTAGAGGGAGGGTGGGGATCTTTTGTGGGGGCGAAGTTGCTGCCCCGTGCCCGTGAAGGCTCTGCTGAATCTTACTTTCAATCTTACTAATTCAGCAAAAAAGAGCCTGATTCTACCCCGAGGGAGCAAAATGAGGGAAAGGCATTGGCCACCCCCAAGAGCGGTCCCCCCAAAAAGGGAGTTCCTTAATGGGGGATGCCGAAAGGGGGGCTTGGGGGGAAAAG
>JBOFLO010000014.1:0-1150 GCA_051657905.1 Candidatus Altimarinota bacterium
ACTATTAGCTTCCTGTTGAACCTGAACATCATTTTTCAATGTAGTATCGGCCGGCGCTTGACTGCAACCAGCTAGCACCAACCCCAATGACATTGAAACTACTAATACACTTTTTATTTTAAACATGGGAAAAATTTATTATCTATATTTGCTTTCCAGTAATCTAGCAGCAATTCGCCATTTCACCAACTGAAAATTCATCCCAGCTTTAATTTTGCCGAACTTTTGTCATTAAAAATTTCAAGTATTCTCCTTCCGGAAAATACAAACTCACCGGATGATCAATCGGCTGAACTTTTTGATCCAGCACCAGCAAATCATATTTATTCCTCAAAGCCGCCTGAAACAAAGTCTTTCTAAAATCATCAGTTTTCAAATATGCTGAACAGGAAGAACTGATCAAAACTCCATCAGGTTTTATCACACGCATCGCCAATTCATTCAAACGTGCATAAGCCTTCAAGCCATTTTCCAAACTTTTCTGCGATTTCACAAAAGCCGGCGGATCAACAATTATCACATCAAATTTTTCACCATTAGCTTCGGCATCTTCCAAATATTCAAAAACATCATCCGCAACTGCCAGATGATTTTGGCTTGAGAGTTTTGGAAAATTTAATGCCACGTTTTTCTCGCATAATTTAATTGCTTGCTCAGACACATCGACACTAGTGACTTCTTCCGCCCCACCCGCTAAAGCCGCACAACTAAATCCTCCACTATAAGAAAACAAATTCAAAACTTTCAACTTGGCTCCACCTGCAGTCAACTCCGCAACTTTATTTCGCAAAGCCCAACGATTCTCTCTTTGATCCAAAAAGAATCCCGTCTTCTGACCATCAGTAAAATCCACCAAATATTTTAATCCATATTCCAAAATCTCCACACTCTTCTGCACATTCTCTTCTTCATCTTCATTTTTTCTATATAAAACTCCCACCGGCTGATCAGTCAGGCCTTCCAATTTCCGCACACTCAAATCACTTCTTTCATAAATCACCTCTGGCTGAAAAACCTCCACCAATGCCTCCACAATCATCGCCCGCATTTTTTCCATACCCATAGTACTAATCTGCACCACCAAAACATCATTAAATTTATCCACCACCAACCCAGGCAACCCATCCCCCTCCGAAAAAATCACCCTATA
>JBOFLO010000015.1:0-3843 GCA_051657905.1 Candidatus Altimarinota bacterium
CCTCCAAAATAATCACACTTTACTAAACGCCACTCATCAAACCGGACTCTCCAGCTCTAGCCGCCTGCATGATTTATTTATAAAAATCGAAGGTATGACTCCCGGAGAATACAAAAATGGCGGAGAAAATCTTTTAATAAATTACAGTTACGCCGACAGTCAATTTGGTAAAACCCTTCTAGCTTCTACCAATAAAGGCCTCTGCTACATAGCTTTTGCCGATGACGAAATTGCTTTTGAAGAACTTCAACAAAAATTTCCACAAGCCAAATATCAACAGCAAATTGATTCTTTCCAACAAAACGCTCTGGAATTTTTTACCAAATCTCGCAGCAAAAAATCTCCACTTAAATTGCATTTAAAAGGCACTCCTTTCCAAATTAAAGTTTGGGAAGCTTTATTAACAATTCCCGCCGGACAGCTTTCTACATACGGAAAAATCGCCCAAAAAATCAACAACCCCAAAGCTTGTCGTGCCGTTGGAACAGCCATTGGCGATAATCCCATCTCATACTTAATTCCCTGCCATCGCGTAATCCAATCGACCGGCATTTTCGGCAATTATCACTGGGGTCCAGAGCGCAAAACCGCCATGATCGCTTGGGAGGCGGCACAAAAAAGGACTTAAATCCTCTCCACCAAACTCACAGTTTCTATATGATAAGTTTGCCCAAATTGATCCACCGGCTGCACTGTTTTTACACTAAATCCTCCAGCTATTAACAGCTGCAAATCCCGCGCTAAAGTTGTCGGATTACAAGAAACATAAATTAATTTCTTCACCGAACTGCCATTTATTCTCTCCACAATATTTGGATTAAGCCCGGCACGTGGGGGGTCAACCACCACCAAATCATCACTCAAATCAAATTCACGCAAAACCTCTGCCACATCTCCCTCAATAAATTCTATATGCCTAATTGAATTATCCTCAGCATTTTGCCTGGCAATTTCTATAGCTGAAGCATTTAATTCCACCCCTATTACTTTGTCTGCCTGTTGAGAAAGCATCAAACCAATCGTTCCTGTTCCGCAGTATAAATCTAATACTCTTTTAGTATTTACCCATCCAGCCAAATCCGCAATCATCGTATAAAGATTTTGCGCCTGTATTGTATTAGGTTGGAAAAAGGCCTGCGGTCGAACTTTAAAAGTTAAATGAACTTCTCCACCTCTTTCTATTCCATGATAGGCATTCACTTTCATAATCATTTTCTCGCGGTAAAAATCTTCTCCCCATAATTTTTTCTCCACCATTTTTTTCGGTGAACCTTTTACATTGATAAAATTAGACAAAAACACCGACACGAGTTTTTCTTCAGGCCAAGAGGCCAAAAATTCTGAGCCTCCAAAAAAATCTTGCAATTCTTTTACCAAGTTTTTTTCCATTTCCAAATCTTCAGCTAAATTTTCCGCATTCAAACAAATTAAAATTTCTCCTGTATTAATTCCACTTCGCACAGTCAGAGATTCCAAACTCCCTTCCACCTTCAAATTTTCAAAAAACGCCCGCATTCTAACTAAAAATTGATCTACCCATGGACGAAACAAAAAACAATTATCAATTTCCGTTAAATCATGATGGCGATTTTTCATATGCAAACCAAAAATTCTCCTATTGCCATTAGTGGGCTGAAAACCAGGCACTATACCACCACGAGAATTTGCCAAAACTGCCCGCCCTTCAGCATTCACCAACAAAAAACTGAATTCCATTTTATTACGATAATGCCAAGGATCCGACATCCCTCTAACCGGAGTAACCAATTTCTCAACCATCCCCGCCTCCATTCTCCCCAAACGCACCAATGAATCCACCACCATCTGCCGCTTCACTTTCAATTGATCTTCATAACTCAAAAATTGCCAGCTGCACCCCCCGCAATTCCTTTTGGTATTAAAAGGATCCACAATCTCCCCGCCCGCCCCCACCTTCCTCCCAAAATGCGGACATCGCGGCTCAACCCTTCCCTCGGCCATTTCCAAAAATTTCAGCACAAACCCGCGCGCCATTTTCTTTTTCTTCACCTCCACAATCTGCACTTCCACCAAATCTCCAGGCGCCACGCCCCCATCCACAAACACCACCAATTCTCTCTCATCATTAGGAATTCGCGCCACGCCCGGCCCTTCAAACGCCAAACTAGCAATTCTCAATTGAACAATATCTCCTTTTTTCAGCATCTCTTTAAATTATCTGTAATTCTCAAAATTCAACGGCATACCAAGCACTTCTTCTTTTTCGCGACATAAATTAATCACCTTTTGCAATTCATCTTTATCTTTGGAAGAAACACGAACCGCATTTCCAAAAATTGATGGCTTCACTTTCAAACCAGATTCTTTAATCAATTTGGAAACCTCCTTACATTTTTCCGGACTCAAAACCTTCACCAACTTAATTTCCAATTTATGATCCATCCCCCCAATCGGCTTAATCTCACCTTTATCAATAATTTTCAGCGACTGTTTTCTGTTGATAATTTTCTGCAACAAAACATCATAAACCTGATTTATCTGCATTTCTGAAGGAGCAATTACCTCAATACTCTCATCTTTCAATTCAATCGAAGCCTTAACGTCTTTAAAATCATAACGCGTAGAAATCTCTCTCTTCACCTGATCCACCGCATTGCGAACCTCCTGCATATCAAATTGCGAAACTATATCAAATGAATATTCTGAAGCCATAAATTTAAAATTAAATTATGCCGTCATTGTAGATTCTAATGCCTACTCTGGCAAATCGGTTTCCTTTTTAGCCTCTTTTTCTTTTTTCTCTAGCTTTGACTCCTCCAGTTTTTGATCAAACTCAATTAATCCAGTTTTACTATCCAAAGTAGCCTGTATTTCTGTATCAGTAATTTCCCCCAGCAAAATTGCTTCACCCAATTCTTTAGTGCCATGATCTCTCTTTGCCAATTGCTGTCTTTTCAATTGTACTAAATTAATAATAGATTCCCCTATATCATTAACTTCACTATTTGGCGTGGCGAGCTTCATTTCTATAGAAATTGCTATATTTTCAACCATAGAAATATTACTTCTAATATGCTCCAGCATTTCATTAGCCTCCGGTTTTCTGCCTTGTGCTGCATAAATACCAGCCTCTCTTTTTAGTCTTACCAGCATTTCCAATAATTTCAAAAAATCTCTAACTTCATTAGGAATTCCTGTGAAATACTCATCTAAAATATCTTCTTTGGTTTTTAATCCAGAAAATTTTAATTTAAATAAATTGTAAAAAAATCCGCTTTTATCCCAACCCTTTTCATAATTTTCTAAAAACCTTTTCCACTCTGCCAATGTATCCATCGAAGGGGTAACTCGTCTCCCTTCTGCAATTTTTGGTAATCCCAAATCAAACATATCTATCAAAACCTTATTAAATTCCTCTAAATAATCAATTTCCTTTTCCAATTCCAACTGTTTCTGATGCGGTGTTTTCACCAAGCAGGATTTTAATAATTCCGAGCGAAAATGAAGAACTAACACTGCTATTTCGGCTTGAGAATTTAAATATTTCAATTTACCAACATTGGGAAACAAACTCTGCTTACTTTCAGCTTGTTGGGCTGATTCCTCCCTTTGTAATTTTGCCACATTCAAATCAGTTGCTTTTTGGCAAAATTCCTTGGGTGTACTTCTTTTATTCGATTTTGTCATATAATTTTAATTTCAAGCCGGCATTTTAGAACCCTCAAAAAATTTGTCAATGATATGCTTATGATGGAGATGCCGCTAACCTTGCCATCAATAGGAATTTTCACTATTCTAAAGCCAATTAATCGCCAACGAAATGAAAATCACCATCATCCAAATCGGCAAAACTAAACACAATTT
>JBOFLO010000016.1:0-14058 GCA_051657905.1 Candidatus Altimarinota bacterium
AAAAAATCCCATGTAGAAAAAATCATTCAGCTCGACCCTAGCATCACTCAAAATGAACAAATCGATTTACTGGATTTTTCCCGCCACAATCAAATCGAATACAGTTTCGTACCCGATCAGGTACAAATGCAAAGAAGTAATATTGAAATTGAAACCATCAATGAAATTCCTCTAATTAATTTAAAACCAACCCCACTGGAGGGCTGGGGCAGAGTTATTAAACGCGCTTTTGATTTTTTCGGCTCCCTCGCCCTAATCATCATTTTCTCCCCTCTCATGCTGTTGATTGCCATTTTAATAAAATTGGATGATTTAAAAGGCGATATCATTTTCAAACGTTTGGACGATGGCTCCCGCGTCAAAAGAATCGGTCAAAAAGGCCAGCCTTTTCCTTTCTACAAATTCCGCACCATGAAGCCCAACACTCATAATTTACGCTACACTGACCTCGCTCATCTCGACATACGTAAAGGCTCGCCCATGGTCAAAATCAAAGACGACCCTCGTGTCACCAAAATCGGCAAAATCCTCCGCCGCACTTCCCTCGATGAACTTCCTCAACTTTTCAATGTTCTCAAAGGCGAAATGTCTTTAGTCGGCCCTCGCCCACACTTACCCGAAGAAGTAGCCAAATATCAAAATCATCATCGCTTTGTTTTGACTATTAAACCCGGCATCACCGGCGTCGCCCAAACCAGCGGCCGCAGCGATTTGGACTTTGAAAAAGAAATCAAATTAGACACTTATTACATCGAGAATTGGAGCCTTTGGCTGGACATAAAATTGCTTTTTAAAACCCTGGAGATTCCCTTTAAAAAGTACGAGGAATAGAGTAAAATCCGAACATTATTAAAACAAGTTACCATGATCCGAAGAGCACTGGAAGTAATCATGGGGGATCAGAATGAGAAACAAATCAAAAAACTCCGCCCCCTAATCGCCAAAATCAATCAAATTGAAGAAGGCTATCAACAAAGCATTACCAGCGACGAGCAAATTAAAGAAAAAACCGCTGAGTTCAAACAAAGAATTGCCAATGGAGAAACTCTCGACGCACTTTTGCCCGAAGCTTTCGCTTTAGTTAAAAATGCCTGCCGCCGTTTGTACGGTCGCGAATTCGAATTAAAAAGAGTTTTCAGCGAAGAATTAGACGAAAACGGCAACCCAGCTCCAGCCAACAAACAACCCTGGAAAATGATTCCCTACGATGTGCAATTACTTGGTGGAATTATTCTTCATCAGGGAAAAATCTCCGAAATGAAAACCGGTGAAGGTAAAACTTTAGTTTCTACTCTTCCACTTTATCTAAACGCTTTAAATGGCGAAGGAGTTTTCCTAGTTACAGTTAATGAATATTTGGCTCAACGTGATGCCGAATGGATGGGCGTTCTTTATAATTTCCTCGGCCTAAGCGTGGGAGTTATTTTAAACGGACAGCCTCGCCCAGCTAAAAAAGCTGCCTACAACTGCGACATTACTTACGGCACCAATAATGAATTCGGTTTCGACTATTTGCGCGATAACATGGCTACATCTCCAGACAGCATGGTGCAAAGAAAGTTAAAATATGCCATTGTCGATGAGGTGGATTCTATTTTAATTGATGAAGCCAGAACTCCTTTGATCATCTCTAGTCAGGGCGATGAATCGACAGATAAATACAATAAACATTCTCTTCACGTTCGCCATTTGGAAGAAGGCGTTGATTATGAAATTGATGAAAAACAACGTGCCGCAACTTTAACTGAAGCCGGTATCGCCAAAATGGAAAACCTGCTTGGTCTAGAAAATATTTACACCGATGCTGGATTTGAAGAAGTTCATCATTTGGAACAAGCCCTAAAAGCTCAATCCATTTTCAAAAAAGATGTCGATTATGTAGTTAAAGATGGCGAAATTATTATCGTTGATGAATTCACCGGACGTTTGATGCCGGGCCGCCGTTATTCCGATGGTTTACATCAGGCTATTGAAGCCAAAGAAGGCGTAGAAATCCGTCGTGAAAGTAAAACTCTCGCTACAGTAACTTTCCAAAATTATTTCCGTTTATTCGAAAAATTGGGTGGTATGACCGGTACAGCCAAAACTGAAGAAGAAGAATTTTTGCAGATTTATCGTCTGGAAACTTTAGTGGTTCCAACCAATCGTGACGTCACCCGTCAGGATCGTCAGGATTTAATTTTCAAAAATACTCGTGGCAAATATTCCGCTGTAGCTAAACGTGTTAAAGAAGCTCACCAAATCGGCCAACCCGTTTTGATTGGTACAGTTTCCATCGAAAAATCCGAATTACTTAGCAATTTCTTACAAAAAGAAGGAATTCCTCACAGCATTTTGAATGCAAAATTCCATGAAAAGGAAGCGGAAATTATCGCTAAAGCCGGTATCAAAGGCGCCGTAACTATTGCTACGAATATGGCTGGGCGTGGAACCGATATTAAAATTGATGATGAAGTAAAATCACTGGGAGGTTTACTGGTAATTGGTACTGAAAGACATGAATCCCGCCGTATTGATAATCAGCTACGTGGACGTTCCGGTCGTCAGGGAGATCCGGGTGAATCACAATTCTTTGTTTCCATGGAAGATGATTTGATGAGACTTTTCGGTTCCGACAAAATCAAAAACATGATGGAAGCTTTAAAAGTTCCGGAAGATATGCCGCTTCAAGCCTCCATGATGTCCAAGCGTATTGAATCAGCTCAAAAGGCTGTAGAAGGACGAAATTTCGACATTCGTAAACATTTGGTTGAATACGATGATGTAATTAACAAACAACGCGAAATTATTTACTCCCGCCGCCGCAAAGCTTTGCTCAATGAAGATATTAAAAATGAAATTTTAATTTTAATTGAAAAAGAAGCAGAAAGAATTGTCAAAAATTCTCATAATCCTGAAAATCGTAAATTTAATTACGATGAAATTATGGAAAATCTTTCCATAGTTAGCCCTGAAGCCAAAGGACAAGTACAAAAAGATCTATTGGAAAAAGAAGAACGCGAAGAAGATTTAATTCAATTCGTGAAAACTTATTTATTGGAAGTTTACGCCAATCGCGAAGCTCAATTGGTTAATGGTGAAACTTTACGTCGTTTAGAAAAAGCTATTTCACTTTCAGTTATCGATTCACTTTGGATGAATCATATCGATTTCATGCAACAATTAAGAGAAAGCGTTTCCCTGCGTGGTTATGGCCAAAGAGACCCATTAATCGAATACAAAGAACAAGCTTTCGAAGCCTTCCGCAAATTACTTTCCGATATTCAGGTTAATACCATCAACACTCTTTACAGAATTAATTTAAGCGAACAACTTCCCGCACATTTAATCCGCCAAGAAAATCCACTGGACGAAAATTTGCAAACCAATGAAAGCCAAATCGAACAGCAATTACAAACCTCTCCAATTCGTGTGATTTCCAATGGCACATCAAATGCCACCAATCCAAATATTCCTTCCAGCTCATCCGGCTGGGCTATGCCTGCGGCGAATTCCCAGAGCTCGGCGGAACCAGGGTTACGCGTGGTACAAGCTGGAATAGCAAAAACCGGCGGATCCGGTCGCTTAACTTGCGCCAACCTAGGCCGCAACGATGTGTGCCCAGAATGCAATGTTAAGGCTAAAAAATGCCCTAAACAAAATCGTGAAAACGAATAATTCCACTCCAGACTCTTGATAAAATAATCAAAAATTAAAACTATCAATATGAATCGACTCCTAAATAAAATTTTCTTCATCACAACGGGAATTTTCTTAGGAGCCGTTTATTTATTACTCTGGATGAAATTACTCAGCCTCCCCGGCGTAGTAATTGGTCTGGCCACCTCGCTCGCCCTCTCCCTTTTCCTAAAAAAACACCTCGCCTCCCCGTCCCCCCAAACCCGCTCCAAATCCCACCTAATCCTCCAACAACTAAATTTCGGCCTTCTAGCTTTCAGCATTTTCATGTCCATCGCTTCCATCATCGTCTATATCGTTTTCTACAGCGCCCTACAGGGATTGATCAGCTAATTTATGGATATCAAAGTTGGTAGCAAATACCGCCATTATAAAGGCCAAGAATATTTAATCATCGGCTTAGCACGTCACAGCGATACATTAGAAGAATTCGTAGTTTATCAAGGACTTTACGATTCCCAAGAATTTGGCCAACAACCACTCTGGATCAGACCAAAAAATATTTTTGAAGAAACAGTTGAAATTAACGGAGAAAAAATTCCCAGATTCACTCACATAAAATAAATTCCATTAGTAAGACTTCACCATAGCTGAGCTACGATGAAGTCTATGGTTTCGACCCTGTCCGAGCTACGGTCTTTTTCGCTTGAACAAACGGTACGTCGGACCGGCGGGATATCCCTTAAGGGGCTCCACCGCCAACCCACAAATGCTAGCAAACCACATGATCAACTCCAGGAAGTCTTGGTCCGTTCTAACCCACGCGGGCAACGGAATACGATCATCATGATCCACCAAGGAGAAAGGCTCCCCCCAACGCAGAATCTGACCAGGCTCCTGAAAAGCCTTCATCTGATAGGGGCCAGGCAAAGTCTCATCCTTTTCGCCCTTCAAGCACATCATCAAGGTGACACCATCTTCCACCTTCACATCATGACCCATCAATTGCATGACAATCCTCCCTGTTGCTAACCATGAAATTATACAAGCTTTTTAAAGTTGGTCAACCACCTATTCTTTATAAAATTCCACCACCGTAGTCAAACTCCTCCCCGCCACAAAGGTAGTTTTCCCATTCAAAGAAAAGGCATTAGAAGCCCCCGAATCCAAAGCAAAACCATTCCATACCCCATTCTCTAGCATCGCGCGCCCCAGATCCTCTACCGTCCCCACAGCACTAACATAGTAAACAGTCCCACCATCGGCAGAAATCCCCAACCCGCCCCTTCTAGCTGAAATCCAAAATTTAGAATCATTATCGGCATGACTACCAATTTCTTCTTTAGTACGAATCGCACCATCTCGCAAAACTAAAGGATAATTAGAAATCGCAAAATTAATTTCATCTTTATCTTCCACCCAATTCCGAATCGGATAATAAAATTCAAAACTACCATCCTTTTTCTGCGCCAACATTCCCCCATCCCCAAAAGCATTTTGATAACCATACATTGACCGCATCAGCCCACCAATCACAATATCACTGGAAATTTGATGAAAATTCCCACCATTCAAAGACGCCGAATATGAATCGAAAAAAGCTCCATTCACCAACAGTCCTTTATGCGAACGATTCACAAAACTATCAAAACTTTCAGCCTGAGCCTCAGCCACACAATCACTGCCAAAATCACATTTAGATAAATCCTTCGGTCGCAAAGAATCATTCCCACTCAACACTTTCATTTTCAAATTTTCCACCGGCATTTTTACCACATGAGTAGTACCAATTATTTCAGATGTAAAAGTTCCCGTAGCAATTTCCCCAAGCTGATCTACAGGATTTTCTCCAACGAATTTTTCACTTAACCAAGCCGTAAAATAAGCCATTTCCCCACGCGTAATTTTATATCCTCCCGCATTATTCACAACAAAATAATTCATACCAGAATTTTTCGCCGCATTTAAATACTGTTGATACCATTCTCCAGCAGCCACTTCAACGGGTTGATCAAAAGCTAACAATAAAATTTTCAAAGCCTCAGCTTGCTGAATAGTTTGTTCAGGCTTAAATGTCCCATCCGGATACCCTCCAATAATACCCTTCTCTTTAGCCAAACAAACATACTGCGTAAACCATTGTCCAGAAGCTACATCCGGAAAACAATTTTTATTTTGCGAAGAATTCACTTCATCCGCAAAACGCGCCCCCATAATAATTTTCGTAAACTCCGCCCGATTAATTAATTTCTCCGGCTTAAAACTGCCATCATCATAGCCACCCACCACTTCATTTTCACGCAAATAATTAATTGAATTTTCCCAAGCATACCCATCAACATCGGTGAATTCCTGGGCATTAACAAAAGGTAAGCCGATCAGAAATATTTGAATTCCTGTCAGCAAAATCAAAGTTTTTTTCATATTTATTTTTAAATTTCTAACTAACTTTATTCAATATAAATCTCCCTCGCCTTCGCGCCATTCACCGGCCCAATCGCCCCATTCTCTTCCATCAAATCCAGCAAGCGCGCCGCGCGGGCATAACCAATTTTCAAACGTCTTTGTAATAAAGAAGCCGAAGCTTTTCGGGAATCCATCACCACATTCAAAGCTTGTTCATATAAATCATCTCCCACATCTTCACCACTCAAAGAAGATTTAGGTAAACCCTGAACCGCTTCGCCCGCCACCTTTGGCGAAATAATATCTTCATGATAAGCAGGCTCTCCATTAATTTTAATATTATTCACAACACGTTCAATTTCCTTGGAAGAAACAAAAATCCCCTGAATACGAGTTGGTCTGCTCATCCCTCCCGGCAAATAAAGCATGTCACCTTTACCAAGCAAATCTTCCGCCCCAATCGAATCAATAATTGTTCTGGAATCAATTGAAGAAGAAACCGCAAAAGCAATTCTGGCCGGCACATTGGCTTTAATCAAACCAGTAATAACATCCACCGACGGCCTTTGAGTCGCCAACACCAAGTGCATTCCCACTGCACGCGCCATCTGAGCAATACGACAAATCGATGCTTCCACTTCCTTGCCCGCAGACATCATTAAGTCTGCCAACTCATCAATAATAATCACAATTTTTGGCATTTTCTGAGGCAACGGTTCCGGCACATTAGACTCACCATTCATTTCCGCACCTTCTTCACCTAACGCCTCATCCAAAGATTCTCTTTCCATTTTACCTTCCTCAGCCTCCAAACGTTTCTCTTCACAAATCTGATTATATTCAGTCAAACTTCGGCAACCATATTCCGCACATAATTGATAACGTCTATTCATTTCCGCCACCGCCCAACGCAAAGCAATCGCCGCTTTTTCCGGATCAGTAATTACCGGCGTCAACAAATGCGCAATTCCATTATATGTAGTCAATTCCACACGCTTAGGATCCACCAAAATCAAACGCAAATCTTCCGGCGAATTTTGATACAAAAGTGAAATAATCAAAGTATTCATCCCAACAGATTTACCAGAACCAGTTGCACCCGCAATCAATAAATGCGGCATAGAAGCCAAATCACCAATCATCGGTTTGCCAGCCACATCGCGTCCCAAAGGAAATCGCAATGAAGATTTAATTTCCACACATTCCTTACTCTCCATAACTTCACGCAAATGCACCACACTTCTTTGATCATTCGGAACTTCAATTCCCACCAACCCCTTACCTGGAATCGGCGCTTCAATACGAACAGCAGTAGCCGATAAAGCCAAAGCCAAATCATTTTTTAAAGCTGTGATTTTAGAGAGTTTTACTCCTTCATGCGGTTTCAAAGTATATTGAACTACCGTCGGCCCCACGTGTACTTCATGCATGGCCACCTTAATTCCAAACTGATCCAATTTCGCTTGAATTTTACGAGCATTCTCACTCAACAAATCATCATCCAAAGCAATATCCGGCACCGCTGGTGAAAGCAAATCCAAACTGGGAGCCTGCCAAGTATAGCCGCTCACTTTAGATGTTAAAGCCTCGTCATTTTCATTCTTAATTTCAATTTTTCTAGTCTTTCTAGTTTCACTGGCAACCTCAACCGCTTCCTCAGCTTTTTCCGCATCATTTCTAATCGCCGCCCGACGAATTTTTAAAGTTGGTTCTTCTTCATAATTCACCGGCATACCAAATTCACTGTCCGGTAATTGATCAATTTTCTTCACAATTTCATCTTCATTATAATCATCTTCAACTTCTTCCTCCTCATCTTCTTCCACTTCTACTTCACCTTTTTTACCCTTAGCATCGTCATATTGATTAATGCGAATCAATTTCAAATCCGGTTTCAAAAACTTAATCACTTTCACTAAAGAAATTTCAAATGCCAATAATATTGAAACCAAAAAGCCCACCATAAATACAGCAAACGCCCCCACACTTCCCATCTTAAAAAATTCTCTAAACAAAAAGTTCATCATAAACCCAATCTGTCCGCCATATTCGCCCGCCTGCGCCACACTACGAATGTCCTCCATCGGCACAGACAAATGCAAAATCGCCAGCACACTAATCATTAATAAAAACACTCCCAAAATTCTGGACAGCGTAAAAGAGATTTTTTTGGAAAGGAAATATAATAGAGAAATCACAATCAATCCAACGGGAAAAATATAAATTCCCCAGCCCAAAATTGGTCTAATTAAAGACAACCAGGCATTCCCCACAATCCCAAAACTATTATTTAAACTTAATATGGTAAACACCCCCAACCCCAAATAAAAAACCCCAGTTATTTCCCGCATCACCGATTTCGGTACATTCAAAACTATTGGTTTTCTTTTGGTAGATTTACGTCTTGATCTACTTCTGGTTCTTCTTCGCGCCATTATTGATTTTTGATTTAATTTCGCCGGATCATTTGAATCCTGCGCAGACAATATAATAAATTTCTGGATGAACATCAAACTTTCTGCTACACTCTGGCGGAAATTTAACCGTCAATTCAAATTCATGTCTACATCCAGTAATTCCTCAAAATCCCCTGTCCGAACGCGTTTCGCCCCATCCCCAACCGGCTATCTCCATATCGGTGGGCTCCGCACTGCTTTATACAGCTATTTATTCGCCAAAAACCTTGGTGGACAATCTATTTTACGTATCGAAGATACAGATCAAACTCGTTTTGTCCCGGGCGCTACTGAAAATTTAATACACAGTTTAAATAGCATGGGTTTGGAATTCGACGAGGGCCCAATTGCTGAACCTGGAGCCGTCGCTCCGGAAGGCAGTCATGACCTCTCACATTTGAAACAAATCGGTGACAAAGGCCCATATATTCAGTCTCAAAGAACGGCAATTTATCAAGAACATGCAGCCAAATTAGTGGAAAAAGGTAATGCTTACTACTGTTTCTGTACTTCCGTCGAACTGGACGAAATGCGCGCACAACAAACCGCCGCCAAATTAGCCCCAATGTACGATCGCCGTTGCTTAAAACTTACCCCGGAACAAGTTAAAACCAATTTAGACGCCAAAAAACCTTTTGTCATCCGTTTAAAAATGCCCCGTGACCAAAAGATCGAATTCGTAGATTTAATTCGCGGCAAAGTTTCTTTTATGGGGAATCAAGTTGACGATCAGGTTTTAATTAAATCTGACGGTCTGCCAACTTATCATCTCGCTAATGTGGTTGATGATCACAGTATGGAAATTACCCACGTTATTCGAGGCGAAGAATGGCTCGCCTCCACTCCCAAACATTTAGTAATGTACCAGGCCTTCGGTTGGGAGGCCCCAGCTTATGCCCACTTGCCATTAATTTTAAACGCTGACCGTTCCAAACTTTCCAAACGCCAAAATGACGTTTCCGTAGAAAGTTATTTGGCTAAAGATTATTTGAAGGAAGCCATTATCAACTTCATCGCCTTGCTTGGCTGGCATCCCGGCAAAGGTATTGAACAAGAAATTTTCAGCATGGAAGATTTAATCAAACAATTTTCTATTGAAGGTGTAAATAAATCCGGCGCCGTTTTCAGCTTAGAAAAGCTGGACTGGTTTAATTTAATTTGGAAAAAGAAATTACTTTTCGCCGAATTGGAAAGCATTGCTAAAAAAATTGACCCAGCGGTAAAAATCGAACATCTCAAACATGAAGAAAAAACTTTCCAATTTTCCACTCCGGAATTATTAGAAAAATTCAATACAGAAAGAGCCGCTCTACTTTTCCAAAAAACTGAAAACTATCTTAACCATTACAAAGAGCTCCCACGCGCCCAACTCGACCGTGCCCTCCTTGTAAATGAAGAAAAAATCCTCAAAGATCGCCACGAAATCCACTCTCACCTTCAATATTTCTTCGATCCACAGGGCTTGAATCAACAACTTTTGATCAATCCAAAAATGGGCGTTGAAACTTCCGAACAAGCCATACAATCCATCACTTTTGCTCGCGAAATTATTGCCAAATTACCTGAAAACGCCAGCTTGGAAACTATCAAAAACACTTTTTTGGAAACTATTAAGTCCGCCGGACAGAAAAATGGCCAAATTCTCTGGCCTTTACGTGCCGCTTTAACCCATGAACAGTTCTCAGTAGGAGCTTTTGAGACCATTTGGGTGCTTGGACAAGCCGAATCGATAAAAAGACTTGATGAAATCCTCCAAAAATAGGAAAATGAATGCTGATTTATTGACTTCAACTTAATGAATTACAACGAATTGCAGCAAATCATCCGTTATATCCGTAAGAATTTACCTTGCTCTCATTGCGAGAAAGCTTATCACAATGAGGAAATCGAAGTACTTTCTACCTTCGACGACCAAGGACTTTTCAACTTGAGCTGCCATCAATGTCAAAATCAGTTATTAGTGCATATCACTATTTCTGATCAGGAAAATCATCTTTCCAAAGGCAAAACCCGTCAACAAATCATTCGTGCCCATCGTTCTATTTCTGAAAAAGATACAGCTAACGCTTTATCTGGAAATAATGGTATTAATAGTAATGATGTAATCGACATCCACACCTTCCTGAACAATTTCAACGGAGATTTCAAAAAACTTTTCTCTCCTAAAAAATGATAAAAAAACTCGTTCTCGCTTTATCTTGCGTCAGTTTGATTGCTCTTTCCGGTTGTCAATTAATGCAGGAGTCAGCCCAATCCCTTCGCCAGGAACTCAACAAAGGAGTTGATACTGCGACGGATTTTAAAGATGGCGTTGTAAATCAAGCCACCGAATTACAAAAGCAAGTTCGCGACACCAAAGAAGCTCTTCAAAACACCTCCGAAGATTTGCAAAAAAAAGCCGATGAAGCCCAAAAAGCTTTGGACGAAAAAATCAAACAACTTGATGAAGCCGGCCAAAAAATCAATGACGCCCAACAAGCCATCGATCAAGCCGCCGACAGCGTCAAAAAAATAAATCAATAACCAACTTCAGCCATGTTTAATCTATTATCAAGCCTCAACTATTTAGAAATAATTGTTGCCGCAATTATTTACTTTATGCTGGGCTGGGTTTGGTATTCCTTCTTATTTTCCAAAGCCTGGATGAGAGAAATGGGTATCTCTAAGCCAAACATGACTGAAGAACAACAAGGCGAAATGTACAAGGGTATGATGCCGGCGATGTTAATTTCCCTGGTCACTGCAGCAATTCTAGCTATGGCTATTGGTATGTTACAAACAGCCTTCGCTTCTACAGGCCTGATTGGACATTTATTTAACGGTTTGTTTCTTTGGGTGGCTTTCGTGGGTGGACCAACTCTTTGCACCACTCTTTATGGAAGTTCCAAAAAAGTTAAACTTTGGGCAATTAACAATAGCTATCCTTTAGCTGGAATTTTGCTTCTAAACATCCTTATGTTCTTCTGGGCATAATTTAATATACAAAAAAGCAGGCCGCCCCCAGTGTTGGGGGCGGCCTTTCTGCGTGAGGCTCCAGCTTCTCTTCCGAGAGGCTGAAGGCCATCAGGTCAGCGCGCGCCGAGCTCGACGAGCTAGGTGCCGCGCTTGCCGGCGTCGAGGTCGTTCGTGTCGTAGTTGCCGCGGCCGTCGTTGATCGAGAGGTTCGAATTGATCTTTTCCGGGACGAAGTGCGTCTGTCTCATGAGATCCTCCAATCCATTGCGTTGTGATTCAGTGAACTTCTATCGACTCAACAACCATATTTATAGCATTTTTATTATATTTGTCAATATATTCAATAAATATCCTAAAAATATCATCAATAGGCCATCTTGACGGTTCTTTTTTTATATTTTCATGCTATAATATAGAAAAACCAAAAACACATGCAGAAATTTCTCAATAAAATCCATCTATTGGCCAAAAAACAGCCAGTTAAACTGATTTTTCCGGAACCAAATGATCCTCGTGTTCTCAAAGCTTTACCAGTCATTCTAAAAAAGCAGCTTTGTCAGCCGGTTTTAGTAGGTGATTCAGCAAAAATAAAGCAACAGGCCGCCAAGTTAAAATTGGCCCTTAACTTTAATAAAATCAACTTTTTAAATCCTCAAGACCCACTATTACAAAAAGAATTTCAAAAGGCTTTCTGGAAATTAAGAAAAAACAAAGGAGTAACCCCAGAAATCGCTGCCAAAACCATGCAAGATATCAACTATTTTGCCACTATGGCCGTACAATTAGGCCATGCTGATGGCTTGGTTTCCGGATCTTTCAGCTCAACCGCCGACACCATCCGCCCTGTTTTACAAATCATCAAAACTCGCAAAAATGTTAAGCTCGCCTCCAGCGCCTTTTTAATGCTCTTCCCTGATCGCATTCTTATCTATACCGACTGCGCTCTGAACATTACGCCAGACGCTCAACAGCTAGCAGAAATAGCACTAAACGCCGGTGAACTAGCTAAAAACTTCGGTATCAAACCTAAAATCGCCCTGCTCTCCTTCTCCACCCACGGCTCCAGCTTCCACCCCTTAGCCCAAAAAATAGCCGAAGCCACCAAAATTGCCCAACGCAGGGCTCCTGGCCTACTAATCGATGGCGAAGTTCAAGTTGATACAGCTTTAATTCCCGAAGTAGCTAAATTCAAATCCCCTCATTCCAAAATCAAAGGCCAAGCCAATATTTTAATTTTCCCCAATCTGGAGGTAGGCAATATCGCCTATAAATTAACCGAAAGACTGGCCGGCGCCAAAGCTCTGGGAGCAATTCTCCTCGGCCTCAACAAACCCGCCAATGACTTATCCCGCGGCTGCAGTGTGGAAGATATAGTTAATTTAACCGCCATCACCGCCATCCAGGCCAGCGCCGCCCGAAAATCATCTAAACGTCGATCCTAAATGAAAATTCTCATTTTAAATTCAGGATCTTCCTCACTCAAATTCCAGATTTTTGAAGTTAAAAAATCTCTTTTCCACCCAATAGCAAAAGGTGTTGCCGATGCCATTGGCCAATCCCATGCCTATTTGGAAGTAGATTTTAAAAACCAGACCAGCAGCAATAAAACTCCTCTGAAAAACCATCAACAAGCGCTACAGAAAATTTTCCAATATTTAAAAAAACAAAAAATAATCGTAAATCTCCAGGAAATTCAGTTGGTTGGACATCGTTTTGTACATGGAGGAGAAAAATACTATAAACCAGTTCATCTCACCGCCAAAATAATCAAAGATTTGCAAAAACTCTCCGATCTAGCCCCCTTGCATAATCCCGCCAATCTTTCCGGCATCAAAGGCTCCATCAAACTTTTACCAAAAGCCTTTCAAGTGGCAGTTTTCGACACCGGCTTCCATCACACTTTATCGCCCGTCAATTATTTATACGCTTTACCAAAATACCTCTACAAAAAATTCTGCATTCGCCGCTACGGCTTTCACGGTATCAATCATCAATCGGTCAGCGAACAAGCTATTAAAATTTTAAAAAAAGCCCGCAAAAAATCCACCAATTTAATTACCTGTCATTTAGGAAATGGCGTCAGTTTGGCAGCTATTAAAAATGGTAAATCCGTAGATACAACTATGGGGTTCACTCCATTGGAAGGCATTATTATGGGAACACGCAGCGGTTCTATCGACCCATCCATACCTCTGGAATTATGCCAAAGACTCAACAAAACCCCTCAGCAAATTCTCAATTTATTAAACAAAGAATCCGGCCTACTAGCAATTTCCGGAAAAAGCTCCGACATGCGTTTAATTTACGCAGGCTATCTCAAAAAAGACCCCGCCTGCATTCTAGCCATGGAAATGTATTGCCATAGCATAGCCAAACATTTAGCCTCATTAGTCACCAATTTAGGCAGTTTGGATGCCATAATTTTCACAGCCGGCATTGGCGAAAACGCCGATTATGTACGCCAAAAAGTCTGTCAACAATTAGCTTTCCTAAACCTAAAACTCTCCTCCGCCGCCAATTCCAAAAATCAAACAATTATCAGCACCCCAGACAGTAAAATCACCGTTCTGATCATTCCCGCCCGCGAAGAATCCAAAATCGCCGAACAAACTCTAAAATTATT
>JBOFLO010000017.1:0-23896 GCA_051657905.1 Candidatus Altimarinota bacterium
TGGAAGAAGAACGCCGCTTAATGTACGTCGCCCTCACCCGCGCCAAAGACAAACTCTACTTACTCCACGCCAAAAGCCGCATGCTCTACGGCGAAGCCCAAGCCAACCCTCCGTCCCAATTTTTGAAAGACATCCCTGAACATCTCTTAGATAAAGATGAAGTTCCAGTCCCAAGCTTCGGCGTCGGCATCCGCCCAATCCCTCAAGAAGCCGGCTCATACAGCTTTTCCGCCTCCTCATCCGGCTCCGGTTGGCAATCTGCTTCCGCCACCCCAGCTCCGGCTAAATCCAACGGTCCCGAATTCCAGGACGGCGACAAAGTTTTCCATCAATCTTTCGGCGAAGGCACTATTATTTCAGTAAAAGGTGGAGTCGCCACCATCTGCTTCAAAGCCAAAAAACACGGCATCAAAAAACTCGCCCTCTCCATCGCCCCATTAGAAAAAATCCTTTAAAACTTATCTGCTTTCGCCGCTTTCTCTTCACGCTCTCGTCTCTCCTGATCATACTTACTATCAGGAATTTTAAAATATCTCTTAATACTTCGCTCAGTTCCATAAACAATATCGCATTGCAATTCTCTTGGTCTACGGCGACGATCGCGCCCCCCATCTTTCCGCGTCCCCACATCTTTTTCCACCGGTTCCTCTCTATTTTCATCCACCACTTTCCCCACCGGCTTCTGACAATTTTCCACCGGAGTTCTAAAGTCAAAAGTAGTCGGTTTCATATCAATAACATTCTCGCAGGTACGGCAGTAAAAAATAATCCCCTTCGGAATTTCAATCGGCGGACTTGGCGGACTATTACGCAAATTTTGGCGCATCTCCTGATATCTCGAAGCATTCCCATTATTATTTCTTCTGCGATTATTTCCTCCTCCAAAGCGCGGTCTATTCATATTTGATTATTAGTTTTTCTTTCGTAGCATAGCATTGCGAAGCAAATCTCCTCCACTGGCAGCCACGCTTGGCGCTGCAGCCGGTCTGCTACTTGTCGCTCTTGCAGCAGTAGTAGCACGAGGTTTTGCCACTGCCATTTTAGCAGAGAAAACATTTTCTGCAGATTCTTTAGTACGCATTTTCTTTCTTTGCTCAGGAGTCATTGTATCTCTTTCCATCATTTTCTTTAAATGATCATATACCTGACTTCTTTCGTATTCAGTTTTATTGCGAGTAGAATTTTCCATTGCTGGACGATAGTTTTCTACAATTTTATCATTGCTGGAAATAGGATTCGAAGTCGCTGCTTTTGGCTGACTATTCATGCTATTTAAGCCTGGTCTATTCACTTTAGAACCCAATTTTCTTTCTTTTTCCATCAGTCTGCGGAAATTATCCAAAGCTGCACTAGCTTGTTTCGGAGCTTCTACTGGCGCTTGCTCAACTGTCTCCACCACGGGTTCAACATATGCAGGCATTTCATTTTGAACAGGCACTGATTGAGCTACAACTTCTTTTGGAACATTAGTAACAACTTTTCTCACCACTTTAGCCACTTGATCATAAGTTTCCGCTCTTGAATCCTCCAAAACATCAGCAGGCGCTCCATCTTTTCTATAAGCCAAAAATCCACCGAGACAAGTCATCACAATCCCTAGTAAACAAACAATTACACCCGTTTCAGATTGCTTAGACAAAAGATTTAATCCGAATTGGGGATGAAAATAAATAAAATGCGCCGCCACCAAAAAATATAAACTGGCTGACCCTATCCACAATTGAGTTTTCCCCAATTTCCAGCTGGCAAAAGGACGAATTTTAAAAGCCTTTGCACTAATCATTAAGGCATTTCCAACACTTAAAATCAGCATAGTCACACCCAAAACCATTAACGGACCACTTAAGCCCGTAAAAGTATCTCCAGTTCTAAACACATCCACATCGCTATACCAATTCAAAAACAAACTACCAATAGTAATAAGAGAGCCAATAATCCCAATTTTTTCCTCTAAAGTGAATTTTTCCAGCTCAGCCCGTATTCTACCCGCAGTTTGCCCAGCTTTCTTGCCCATAGATCCCTTAAAGGTGTTTTCTAAAAATCCTCTAGAGTTTTTCTGATTATTTGTCATGTTTCAAAGTAAATTTTGCCCTTTCTGAGGCTACGCCGCCCCAGATCAGAGTCGATGATACCGATTGCTAGTGACAAAATCAATAATTTGTCATAAAATACCGCTGCTCCCGAATTCCTTTTTATCTAAAATCAGTTAAAAGTAAGCCTATATATGCAAATTGCAATTGATGTCCGCGATGCCGATGGTGAGCGTACCGGTAAAGGATTTTACGCTTACGGATTAATTTCCGAAATTCTCAGCGCCGATCAGGAAAATCAGTATATTCTCTATTCTGACAAAGAAAAATCACCTTTTAAGGAATTACCGAATGTCACCTTTAAACACCTGCCTTTTCAAGGCCTTAAATGGCATTTGGAAGCTTTAAAAGATCTCAAAAAAACTCGCCCCGATCTTTATTTCGCGCCAACCAGCTTCATTATCCCGGCTCTCGCCCCCCGCTGGCTCCGCACCATCATCACAGTTCACGATCTGGTTTCTTTCCTTTTCCCAACCAATCACTCCCGCAAAGCTGTTTTTGTTGAACGCCTCACTTTAAAAAAAGCTCTCAGCAAAGTTTCCAAAGTTTTCGTAGTTTCCGAAAATACTCAAAATGATTTAGTAAAAGTTTTTAAATTTCCTAAATCGACAATTTTAGAGGTCCCTTGCGCTCCGCATGACCGCTACAAAAACCCGGTTTCCGATCAAGACTTACAAAAAATCCGCGAAAAATTCAAATTACCGGAAAAATTTATTTTCGCTGTTGGAACTTTGGAACCACGCAAAAATTTTGTCACTTTGGTCAAAGCCTTCGCTAATGTTAAGCGCAAATTCCCCGATTACAAATTAGTGATCGCTGGCAAGCAAGGTTGGAAATATCAGGATATTTACCGCGCTATCAAAGAATTCAAATTAACCGAAGATGTTATTCTCCCCGGTTATTTAAAAGAAGATGAATTACAAATCATGTATCATCTGGCCAGCGTTTTTGTTTTCCCTTCACTCTATGAAGGCTTTGGAATTCCTCCTTTGGAAGCCATGGCCTGCGGTTGTCCAGTAGTGGCCAGTAATGCCGCTTCTTTACCGGAGGTGATCGGCGATGGGGGATTGTTGGTTGATCCGCGCAGTTCTGTTAAACTTGCTGAAGCTATTATCGATCTGATTGAAAATCCACAGGTGCGTAGCCTGTTGATTGAGCGCGGTTACAAACGTTCTTTATACTTCACTTGGCAAGAATCCGCCCGCTTGGCTTTAGCAGCCTTTAAAGAGTTGAAAAGAGATTAAAACGGAAACCAAAGCAGTAATTGACTAACCAAAGGTCCTGGGAAGGTAGTTAATTGTACACTGAAAAAGTAAATTAATATCTGCCCAATAAACCCGGCCGCCAAAGGCACGGTCAAATTATCATCCAATTTCCCCGTAAACACTTCCACCAGTGAAGCTGTCACCGCCATCGGAATAAACACTTCCGGTTGTTCAGGCAATAATAAATAACCCACCAGCAAATTCGTACTCATACCGGCAATAGTCCCTTCCAAACTTTTCTTTCTATAAATTTTCGTCTTCCCAAATTTAAGTCCCACCAAAGCCGACATCAAATCCCCAAACACCGTCAGCAGCAAAGCCAACAAAGCAATTTGATAATCAAAGGCCGCAAAACAAATTATCGTCGCCACAATAAAGAAAATATTGCCGGCCAAATTATCTTTCTCATGTCTGCGCAAAATATTAATTTCCTCCGGCAATTTCCATTTATATTCCAATCTCACATACTCAATTTCCAGCAAAATAATCAGCAAAGCTGTTAATACCAATATCCCAAACTGCGGTCCATAATAATAACGAATTATCGTATAAACCAACAGCACCGGCAATTCCAGTAAATGCACCATTTTGCGCAGCAATTCCTTGTAAATTCGCGGTTTTATTGATTGGGTTTTTTTGGCCATCAAATTTATTGAGTTACTTTAAATTCTTTCGCTTCGCTTCGTCCAAACACTTCCGGGAAATAAGTTTCTTGAGCTAGAGCAGGTAAGTCGGCGAATTCCCCCACACTGGTTGAACGCACAAAGTATTCTATTTCATACACCCCTTTTGGCAAGAAGTCAGCAAAATACATCATTCGATCATCGCGCACCTCACTATGTGAAAAATACCAATTCCCTTGCTTACATAAACCATTTTCACAAGTCGGCATTCCCCAATAATTTTCCTCCTCCATTTCATCCTGCAAAATCTGTTCACTGGTTTTCAAATTAAAATCCACCCCTTCCAGCCCCGCCGGCAAGAAATCCTCAATCATCACAAAGTGGCTATCCTGAGGCACAATCAAAGTCATTTTCGCTCTTAGGTTTTCCCCAACTTTAGCTTCAGCCAATGGATTTTTTTCTTCTTTATCATCCACCTGGAAATATTGTTGAGAAACCTGTAATCCCTGATCCATTGCTTTAACCGCCTCCAAAGGCAAATAATATTCCATATTCAAATCAAAATACATTCTTCCTTCACCGCTCTTACTGGCCGAAATTTCATTATCCAAATTATCCCCCAACAAATCACTCAACTTAATTTCCTTCTCCACAATTTCCAAAATATTTTCACTGCTGAATTTTTGATTCAAAACCTCCTGCCCATTAATTTTCACACTAGCCTCAAACGCTCCATTCAATTCACCTGTCTTCTCTAAATATTCAGTCAAAGCAATTAACACCACCGCAGTTTCCTGAGTCGAATTAAAATGCCCACCTTGTTTTTCCATCAACAAATGTTCAATCAATTTTGGAATCAAAGGATTATCTACATCCACTCTGTTCAACATTTGTAGAGCCAAACCGGTAGTACGATTATTGCTATCCAATAAGCCGTATTCCGGCATCTTCTCTTCAAAGCTCACTCCCCTCGGACTTTGAATCGCCATATTTTCCACATCTTTTTTCAACTGATCAATTTTGGCCGCCACCGCAGAGTCATCACCCGCTAAATTCTGCAAAGCCATCGCCAAATAAATTTTCCCGGCCAAATTTAAATTATCCTTTTTCTCATATAAATTATTACTAAGCCCCAAATCCCCAGCTTCAATTTCACTTAATACATATAAAATGAATGCCCGTGAATTCGCCTTATAGGAAGCCGTTTGATTGTAAGCAACATTCTCCCCTGTCTGTTCCAAAGAATTATTATTAATATATCCAAGCAAATATTTCTGCGCACTTTCTCTTACTGCTTTATCCACAGTAAATCCACCTTTTTCCGCCATCACCATCGCTTGCAAAGCATACGCAGTTACATAAGCATTTGGCTCAGACGCACTCCAAAAACCAAATCCACCATTAGCCTGCTGCGCCGCATATAAATTCTGCAATCCACCTTCCACATTCTGTCTCAATTTTTCCGCATCAATCGCCGGAAATTTCCCACTATCCGCCAATTTCTTCACCGCCAAATTCGGTAATAATGAAGAACTGATCTGCTCCACACAGCCATAAGGGAAAGTCACCAAATATTCCAATCCCTGATTCACCGAACCTGCCAAAGTCGCCGCCACAGAAAGTTTCAATACTCCCTGATTTTGATTCAATCCCTTCGGCAACCAAACATTTTCAATATGCTGATTTTGATCAGCAATTAAAGTTGCCGTCGAAACATTCGTTGGAAAACTAGCTGCCTTAATAGCTAAAGTTGTATCAACCCCATCCATTAATTCACTATCCTTAACTCTGGCTGACATCTTAATTACAGATTGCTCACCCTCTTTCACTTTAATTTTCCAAACAACATTTTTAGATTCTTCAGCATTAATTCTCACACTTTGTTTACTGGAAGAATTAATTTCTAAATTATCGGCCACCAGTTCAACTTCCACATCTCGATTCTCTCCACTGTAATTATGAACAATTGCCGAAATTTCCATTTCATCGCCGGTTGTTAGGAAGCGTGGCAACACAGGACGCACTAGAACTTCTTTATTGACCGTAAAACTGATTTTATTACTACCAACCAAACTTTGTGCAGCTCCATTCCTATCGTCGCTTATACCCAAAGCCAGTACCTGCCAAGTAGTTAAATTATCCGGCAATTCAAATTCCACAAATCCATTTCCAGAAGCATCAGTCATCACAGTCCCTTCAAAATAAGCAGTATCCTTAAATATTCCCCGCTGCCCATCATTTCCCCCACCCCCACCTTTCATCCCCGCTTCCACCTGAACATTCACACGTGATAAAGCCTTAGTCAAAGTATGCGCCAACTGCACACCCAAATATCTCTTTCGATAAAACACATTCAATAAATCCGCAGTTACATTTTCAGTTAAACTCAAAACACTTTCATCCACCACCGCCACTGACAACTCAGCCGGCACCGCACGTTTATTAAAATCCGCAGTATTCAAAGTTAATTTAACCTTCTCGCGCGGTCCATACCCCGCCTTATCCGTCTTAATATCAATATTCAATTTCTTCCCTTCCGTATCAACCTGCAAAGTCGCATAACCAACCTTAAACGCCGCCACTTCACGCTGATCAATTTCTCCAGCCGGTGGTTCAATCAACCCAGCTTCATAATCATGCCCTTTCAAAATCAATACTGACACAAACACATTCGGTAAATAATTTTCTTTGATCGGAATTTCAATTGTTTGAGAATTGGAAGAAATATCAATTATTCTGCTTTCCAAAACTCTATCTCTTTCCACAGTCAATAAAGCTTTTCCACCAGTGAAAGGGGATTTAATTAGAATCTTTGCCGTCTCCCCAGCTTTATATTCCATCTTATCCGCCACCAATTCAATACGATCATTATTTTCCACTCCCCAGTTAATAAAATCTCCGGAAGTTACATACAAACCAGTTGAACTCTTCACAGTATTCCCCCGCCCATCCCCAGCACTAACCTCCACCTTGTAAGCCCCGCCCTTCTTCATTTCAAACTCCACTTTCCCCAGTCCATCCGCCGCAGTTTGCACAGATTTTTTCTCTACCAAAACATCCTCATAAGAATTCTCATAATAATAAGCCGCATCGACATTTTTACGCTGAACAGTATTCCATTTTCTTTCAAACAAACTCGCTTCAACATTCACATTTCCTTTAATTGCTCCGGCAGTATCCACACTCAAAACTTCAATCTCCGCTTTTTCCCCAACTTGATAAACATAATTATCATTTCTCACCCCCAAATAAATTTCCCCTCTATGCACAGGGAAACTAACTCTATTGGAAACGGATTGATTATTCGCATCAGTAACAGTCACTTCCAAAGTATAAATCTGACTTAATTTTTTATCTTCCAAATTCAAAGGCAATTTAATAATCGCTTCTCCTTTAGCATCAGCCTTAATATCACCCTGTGAAATTAACTGATTCTGACTCACACAACCGTAATAACAGAAAAATCCTTCATCCGAAAAACTGAACCAGCTTCCCCCCAAAGTCCCATTCAATTTGCTAATTAAACTTTCCGGCAAAATGAAATAATAATCATTGCTCTTCAAAGTCCATTTCAATTGAGCATCCGGCATCGGCGCCCCAAAGAAATATCCAGAAACCACTTTAACTTCAGCATTCTCACCATTAATATATTCTTCTTTATCCGCAGTTAAATCCAATTTATATTCCGGTTTTCGATATTCCAAAACCTTAAACGATTGATAGAAACTATTCGCCCATTCCGGCCCCTTCGCATCAACCAATTTTGCCGTAATATTAAAACTTCCACTTCCACTCGCCCCCAATTGCAATTTTCCATCAAAAGTTCCATTGGCACTCAAATCAATATCCTTGTCCAAAAGCGTATTCCCCTGGCCATCAGTAGCCATCACATTTACTTTTTTAACATCAGGTAAATTGAAAATATTCGCGTCTCCGGTTTCCAATCCATCCTTAGTTTTTCTAATAATTCCTTTAAAATAAACCTCCTGCCCCGGACGATAAATCGGTCTGTCTGTATAAACATAACCAAAATATTTCGGCGCAAACATTTCACTTTCAATATTAAAATTCCAAGGCGCAATCCCTTCCGACCAAGTACTGTGAGAAAATGCCAAATCGCTATTTCTCTCCCCAATCACAGTAAATTCACGATAGTAATCATTGCCTGTAACCTCCGGCAAACTAATTTTCAACAAACCATTTTCATCCGTCACTCCACTCAATTGTATTTTTCGAGTTTGATCATAAGCTCTAACTTGCATGCCACTCAACGGCTCTCCTTTAGCCAAATCAGTAGCCCAAATCATCATCTCTTTCTCCGCCAATTTCACTGCCAAAGCACTATCACTCACCACAAAAGCCTGTTTAATCATAGCTCTGCTACCCTCTCTATTCAGCCATTCCGGACTATCAATTTGTAATAAATAAAACCCGGGAGTTAAATCGCCATAAGTTTTATCCAAATCAATTTGGCTGTATCCATTTTCATTAAATTTCAATTCAATTTTCTGCGTAGCCTTTTGCCAGCTTCCATCAGCATTCGGCAATCTTCGATAATCCACATATCCATTTTCATAAAGCGTATCAAATTCCGCCTGAGAAAGTTTTTTCAAAGCTAAATCTGCATTAAAAACATTGGCCGATTTCAAATAAAATAAAGCCGTCTGCCCGCCATCCAACACCGTCAAATCACCCGTAGTTTCCAATTGCAAATTCGCCGGCAAAGCTGGATTTTCAAATTCAAATTGATAATCTTCCTTCAATTCATTGCCAAAAATATCCTTACCCCCAGCCTTCAAAACCACTTTATACTTAGTCGAAGGTAAATATGGATAATCAATACTAAAACTACTTTCCGAAGTTAAATTGAGATTCATTTTCGCCTCCTTATCTTCACTCACCGGCTCAATCACAATTTTCCCACCCATACTTCTCAAATTCACCGGATTACTAAATTCCAAAATCGGCATATCATAAAAATCCACACCTTCATTCACCGGATTCTGTTGTCCCGTAACTTTAAATTCCCCCACTGTTTCAAAAGTAAAACCTTGTTCAGCCAAAGATCCTAAATTCCCCTTCACCCCAAGCAAATCAGACCCTACAACTATGTTATATTTCTTCCCACTTTCCAATTTAGGAATCAAAATCAAACTTTTTTCCAACTCTTTTTGATCCGGAATTTCTTCATCCAAAGTCGCCGAAATTTTCAAATCCTCACCAATTTCCTCCAACTCATTTTGCAACTCCTCCAAACTATTCATCTCCACTCTTTCCTCCTGCCATTCAATTATTTTCTTAAAATCATTGTTGTTGAAATATCGAATTTCATATGGAATTTCAGTGCCTGCTCCCGCCGCATCCACATGCGTAATTTTGATTTTCTCTTTGGCCGAAGCTAAGTCAATTTTCTGATTAAACTGTAATTTAATCGCATTATCCTGACTGTAAAACGACTCGCCTAATTCCGATAATAAAAGTTCCACCTTCGGTTTGGCCGTTTCAAATTCACTAATATATTCCTTTTCAGTTGAGCCTCCATCTATAGAAGTCACCCCCGCTGGAATAGTCACTTTATATTTAGTAGCTGGGTCCAAAGCATCCGGTTTAAATTGCACTGCCGTACTGCCAAGCCATTTAAATTCCCCACTCACGGCCGGTTCAATTTTAAATTCTGGAAATTGCTTAGCCGCCTCTTCAATAGTTGTAAATTGCACCATCGGCCGGTCAAACATCATCGTAATTTTGCTATCCAAACCAATTTCCGTAGACCCGTTATTTGGCGTAAAGAAAGCTACTTCCGGACTTTCCACCACCACAAAATTTTCTCTATATTCCCCGCCCAAATTCTTCTGAATCAAACTCTTCGCCTCCCTACTCACACTAACTTCAAATCTCTCCCCAACCTGCAATTCCCTAGCCGGCAAAAAGTTCAAAGTATTGCCCTGCCATTCAAATTTACCCTCCAAAGCCGGCTCAATTTTAAAAGCTCCCTCCACCGACTTCTGATCCATAAATTGATCAAATGTAACTTTAATAGGCGCATTCACAGAAAATTCTTTTTCCGCTCCTTTTAATAAATATCCCTGAACACTCGGAACAGGCATCAGTGGATATCCGACAATCGCCGTCACCACAATCGCTGAAAACAAAAATAAAATCACCAGCAAAGCCTTAAACCGGTCATCTTTGCGCCAGTCCTTCTCAGCCTTATTAGAGGCTTGTCCTTGAGTTGTCATTTTTTATTTGATTATAATTTGCTCCAATTCTACTCACTTAGGAGCTAATCGTCCAATTATAATCTACTTCCAAAATCCATTTTTCCCTTTCAGGTTCACGCCACCTTCTTTAGCTAACTCTTGAAACAACATTCTTTCCTTCTTGGAAATTTTGGTCGGAATATTCACATTAATTTTCACATAATGATCGCCCTTATCCTCACTATGTAATTTTTTAATTCCATAATTTTTCAATTTGAAAATTTTCCCCGGTTGGGTCCCCGCCGGAATTTTCAAAACAACTTCTTCCTGAATAGTCTTAACTTTAATTTCATCCCCCAGCACTGCCTGCAATAAATTCAAGCCAATCTGACTATGCACATCCGCACCATTTCTCACAAATTCCTTATGTGGAATTATTCTAATATGCACATACAAATCCCCCTGCGGTCCGCCATTCACCCCCGGCTCCCCCTTGCCAGTTAACCTGACAATAGAGTCATTATCCACTCCCGCCGGAATCTTCACTTTCAAATGCTCTTCTTTTCTCTCACCACTCAAATTAGGTCTAGTCACCATCAATTCTTTTTCTGTACCAAAAGCCGCATCTTCAAAACTAATTCTCAATTCAAATTCCAAATTCCGCCCTTTGCGCGGAGCATTTCTATTATTTCCAAATCCAGTAAAAAACGCTTCAAAAATATCCGAAAAACCCTGCCCATTTCCTTCAAACCCATTAAAATCATAACTCCCGCCAGAAAACCCACCCCCAAATCCTCCTCCACCGCTCCCACCAAAGTTCGCTCCCGCTTCTCCAAACTGATCATAAGCCGCTCTTTTTTGCGCATCACCAAGAGTCTCATAAGCTTTATTAATTTCTTTGAATTGCTCTTCAGCAGCCTTGTCACCCTTATGTTTATCAGGATGCATATCCATCGCCTTACGACGATAAGCTTTCTTAATTTCCGCATCAGTAGCACCTTTCGCTACTCCCAAAATTTCATAAAAATCCTTAGCCATTTGTAGAAAGTTATTTCCTAAATATCTTTGGAAAACTGGCACTTAATTTATCAAATTGCTAAATTCAAAACAAGCTGATCGTTTTTAATTTATATTGTCAAAAAACCGCACTTCCTATAAATTCCATTTGCTTAATGCAGCCATAGCTCAGTTGGTAGAGCGCCTCGTTGACGTCGAGGAGGTCAGAGGTTCGAATCCTCTTGGCTGCACCAGAAAAATTACGGCCCTATCGTCTAGCGGCTAGGACATCACCTTCTCAAGGTGTAAACAGGGGTTCGATTCCCCTTAGGGCTACCAAAATATTTATGAAAATCTCTAAACGCATTGAATGGTGCATGGGCCATCGCCTGGCCAACCACAACGGCAAATGCCGCAATCTCCACGGTCATCAGTATATTTTAGAAGTAACTATTGAAGGCGAACTTAATCATACAGCCGGAAATTCCGCTGAAGGAATGCTGGTCGACTTTTCTGATTTAAAAACTCTCTTAGAAAAAAAAGTTCACGACCCCTGCGACCACGCTTTTATGCTAGCCGAATCTGATCAATTAATGATAAATTTCTACACCGCCCAACCCGATTTAAAACACCTCATCGTCCCATTCCCCACCACCGCCGAAAACATCGCCCAATGGATTTTCAACAACCTATCCCCCGAAATCCCAAAACTCTCCCCACCCCTCAAACTAACCTCCGTCCAACTCTGGGAAACCCCCTTCAACTCCGCTTTAATTACCTCTGCTTCCTAACCCTTCGGAAAAAGAGCCAGCAATTCTAAACTCTGGGGAAATATTTTCCTTTTTCAAAAAATAAAAAGTACAAAGTAAAACCTCGCTTCTTGAAACGAACCTTTTTTGAAAAAGGAAAATATTTCCCCAGAGTGAGCAAATGATTTGCTCTTTTTTCCCCAAGCCGTATAATACAAACATAAAATAAAAATATCTTTTCAATGGACTTAAAGCTTTCATGGGATCTCTTCGTCATCGTTTTCTTTGCCATTGTTGCGGCCTACAGTTTTATTATTGGTCGTAAGGAAACTTTAAAAATCATCATCGCTACTTACATCGGTACTCTTTGCGCCGATGGTCTTGGTAATATTTTTCAGGGCGCACTTCAAACCAGCCCATCCCTCCCACGTATGCTCGAATTCATGGGCTTTTCCGGCGGTGTTTTCCAATTTTCCTCTGTATTCAAAATCCTTTTATTCATTGCCATTATAGTAGTCCTGACTATTTGGGGAGATTACGAAGTTGAAGATCCTAGCAATGAAAATGCCTTTATCAGCCTCGCCATACTCACTCTACTTTCTGTTTTAAGCTGTGGATTAATTCTCAGCACTATTATAGTCTTCGCCAACGGCGGAAGTTTAATCGGCGGAACAGCCTCCATCACCCCAGCCTTCGCCAACGTTTACGAACAATCCCGCTTAGTTAAAAATCTCCTAGACTGGCACGACGCCTGGTTCGCCCTCCCCGGCCTAGCCTTCGTAGTAATCAGCATCTTCCAACGCAACCGAGGCGAATAAACTCCCTCTCTTCTAAAGGTAACATCGGAAAAATTCCAACCAATTTTAAAAACCCTGCTTCTACGAAACTCTGGGGGTAATTTTTCTTTTTCAAAAATAAAAAGTAAAAATTTAAACAAAGCCCCTACGGTAAGCCTTTTTGAAAAAGTAAAATTACCCCCAGAGTTTGAGAGAAACTGGTTTTTTAAAATTGTCTTGAAATTTACAAGGATGTTACCTAAAATAAGCGGGCATTTGTGGGTTATTAGCTCAGTTGGTAGAGCGGCTCCCTTTTAAGGAGAAGGTCGCTGGTTCAAATCCAGCATAACCCACCAAATAAAAATTCCACTATCAAAACTAAATTTTCATCAAATAGAATTTTCGCCTTCTTGCTCTTTTGCTTGAGCCTGACTCTTTTTGGTTGCTCACCTTTTAACTTACCTGGAAATCCAAAACCAACTGAAGAGCCAACTATTTACACTGAATTCTCCGAATCTTTCCAATTAAAAATCGGCCAGTCCGCAGCCCTGCCAGAAGCGGATTTAATCATTTTCCCAACAGAAGTTTTAGAAGATAGTCGTTGCCCCAGCGCCCCCATCGAATACGCCCCCGACTGCTACTGGTCAGGCCAAGTTCGTTTGCTTTTACAAATCAAATCCGACGATACATATATTGAGAATTTAGAAGTGAGCGATATCAGCCCTTCTAATTATCAAGATTTTCAAATAATTTTAGAAGATGTTCAGCCACCTTCCTTGGTAACCAAAAATTCCTCCGGAGAAATTCTAAAGGTTAATATCAAACCCTCCGATTACCAATTCACTTTAAAGTTCGAAAAACTTTAAATTTCTTTTCTTAAATTCGATCATGCGTAGCTCTCAAATATGGAATTTTAAAACTTCCTCAATATTTCGCTAGTTCTTTCAACATTTTATCTGACTAATCACTTGATTATCCAAAACCCACCAAGCATAATAAGCCCGCAAAAGATTAGTATATTCATTAAACCAATAGCTCCATGGCGGAAACTTTATACTCCATTCAAGAAGCAGCGGCCTTCGCCGGAAAATCTGTTCAAACCATTCGCCGAGCTCTTAAGACTAAAAAGTTAACCGCAAAAAAACAACGCACGCCACAAGGATTCAATTATCTAATTCACGAAGAATCATTGGTGTCTTTTTACAAATTGGCCAATACAACTCGCCAACATAAATCCATCAAATCCGAACCGGAAGTAACTTTATCCGAAGCAACTCAAACCTCTCTGGTTCAGGAATATGTAACTAAAGATGAATTGGGAGAACAGAAAAGAAATATTGATAAGTTAATGGATGAAAATCGCAAAGACAAAGAAACTTTCATGCGTTTCGTCAAAGTTTTCCAAGATCGTTTCACAGCTTTGGAAAATCAGGTGAAATTATTGGGTGAACCTGGAAAAAATAAAAAGTGGTATCACTTCTGGAAAAAAGCTTAATCGAATTCCATCATTTCTAAAAAATCAAAAAAATCCTCCATTCTTAAAATGCTCAGCATTTTTCTGGGGGCTTTTTTTATAATTATTATAATTGGCTATATATATTTAGCTTTTTTTCTTCCCTTACCTCAATTATTAACTCATCCTGCCAATCAAGTTTCCACCAAAATTTTTGATCGTCATGGCGAATTATTATATGAAGTAGTAAATCCCGATTACGGCCGCCAAACTTATTTAAAGCTGGAACAATTCCCGGAAATTTTTCTTCAGGCTACTTTGGTAAGCGAGGATGCCAACTTTTATCAACATCCCGGCGTTGACCTTGCCGCTCTAGCTAGAGCCATTTTCTTTAATGCCTTAGAAAGACGAATTACAAGTGGCGCCAGTACCATTACTCAACAATTAGTCAGAAATATGCTGGGCGTGGAGCGAGACAGGGGATTCTCGGAAAAATTATTGGAGGCCGCTTATGCCATTAGAATTAATAACTATTATAGTAAGGATCAAATTCTCGAACTGTATTTGAATACTATATATTATGGCAATCAATCTTATGGCGCCCAAACCGCTGCTTTGAATTATTTCGGCAAGAATTTAATTGATTTAGATGAAGCTGAATTAACTTTATTGGCAGGTCTGCCTCAGTCGCCAAGTAATTACAATCCATTGGTCAATTTTGATTTGGCCAAAAAACGTCAACAATATGTTTTAAATCAATTGATTAAAAAAAATAATTTAACTGAAGATCGTGCTAAATCAATTTTTGATCAATCTTTAAAATTCAACCATGATAGCGCAGCTTTTAAAGCTCCTCATTTCGTTCGTTACGTAATTGGTCAATTGGAAGAAGCTTATGGTCCGGATCAAGTAAATTATGGCGGTTTGCAGGTTACTACAACTTTAGATTACAATTTACAATTATCAGCACAACAAATAATTGATCGCCGCCTCGAAGAACTTTCCACCCAAAATGTCACCAACGCCGCCGCTCTCGCGGCGGCTCCCAACGGCCAAATCCTAGTCTGGATCGGCAGCAGCAATTATTTCAACACCGAAATTGACGGCCAAGTAGATATTATCCGCGCCCTCCGCCAACCCGGCTCCGCCCTCAAACCCTTCCTCTACCTCCAAGCCCTGGAAAAAAATTACACCGCCGCTTCCATTCTCCCCGACCTTCCCTACACCTTCCAAACTGACAGCGGTCCTTACAGCCCCAAAAATTACGACCTAGACTATCGCGGCCCCGTCCGCATCCGCCGCGCTCTAGCCAATTCCCTAAACATCCCCGCAGTTCGAATGCTGGAAAAAATCGGCCTGAATAACTTCCTAAATTTCCTGCGCGGCTTCGGTTTAGAAAGCTTAAATCAACCCGCCGACCATTATGGGCTCGCCCTCACTTTAGGTGGCGGAGAAGTCCGTTTCTACGAATTATTCCGCGCCTATTTAGCCTTATCCAATTCAGGAAATTTAATCGACCCCTCAGTAATTTTAAAAGTAACCCAATCCACTTCCGCTCAAACCTCTGAACAGCCTTCGCTATTATATAGTTGGGAACCCCCGGTCTCACATAATCTCCTAGGTGCTCAGGGTAAACAAAACAGCTACATCATCACCAATATCCTCAGCGACGCCAACGCCCGCTTAGAAAGTTTCGGCGAAGGAAATATTCTGGAATTGCCTTTTCCAGCTGCCGTTAAAACCGGTACAACCCGCAACTTCCGCGACAATTGGACTTTCGGTTACAGCCCCCAAAGAATAGTCGGGGTTTGGGTGGGAAATGCTGATGCTACAGCCATGGAAAATCTTTCCGGTGTGGACGGAGCCGGCCCCATCTGGCATGACTTAATGATTGAAGCCCATCGCTCTTTATCAACTCAGGAATTCCCACGCCCCGCCAATCTCCAAGATATAAGCATTTGCGCCATCTCCGGCCTTTTACCTGGAGAAAATTGCTCAAATCAAATTCAGGAAATTTTTCTCAAAGGCACCGAACCAACCCAGTTCGATAATTTTTACCAACCCTTCGCCTGTTCAAATACCAACTCCACCTCAATTTTTATAAATTACCCGCAAGAATATCAAGAATGGGCTTTAGAAAGGGATTTATTGCCCCCTGTCTACTGCCAGCCCCTAAATTCCGACCAATCAGATGTCAACAGTGTAGACAGCTCTTCGCCCAGCCCAGAACATCCGGCCAAAATTCTCAGCCCGCTCAATAATGACTCTTTTCAAATAAGCCAGAATTTGCCTCTGGAAAGCCAAAAGATCCCGATCAAGTACTCTATTACCCCATCGTCTAGCCAAATTCAACTTTTCCTCGACGGCAAGCTGATATATAGTGAAATGGCTTCTCAGAGCCCAGCCTCCCCTCAATTCACGCAAAATGCATACTTTTGGCTTCCCGAAGCTGGAAAACATCGTTTAAAGGCCGTAATTAGCTTTACTAATCAGCCTGATTACGCGACACCCGAAATCGCTTTTGAAATAAACTAAAACTCCCGATTAAAGTTAATAATAAAATATTGTCAAATCCTGTCACCTCGATTCCTGAAACAAAAAAATCCACAAAAAGTTAATATATATGCTTGCCAAAGAGCTTTCGCAGGCAAACAGTGGAAAATCGCATATTTGACAGTAAAATCGCCTTTTGGTAAAAATTTTCAGTCGCTAAAAATTTGATCAATCAACTGACTACCCAATTGCATCTTTAAAAAATAGAGAATCAGAATTCAAAAGTGGTCTGCTTTATGCCCAAGAACTACTTAAAGAAAATCCTTTTGAATTCGGAACCAAAACAAAATTCTAGAAAATTTGTCCTTTGACATCTAGCGGGTAGTAAATCCCTAAACCGGAATTACTACAGCAGTTGCGTTCGGCCGGCCCTAACCGCAAGGTTAATGCCATCAAGGTCAGCGGCTCTGCCAAAATGTTTCTTTGATAATGCTTCGCCCAGAAGAAATTAAAGAATTATTTTCCAATTTTCCCTAAACGAGCTTTACAGCTCTATAATATTAATAAGTTTAAGACTAAACTTAAGATTCGCCTTTACTCAAGTTACAAAGGCGTTCAAACCCCGTACCCTATACAATAGTGTACAAGTATGTTTATCTATCAATTTAATTCAAACTATGAACGTATCTACAACTCTTGCGTCTTTACGCAAAAAAGTTGCTGGTGTTAGCATGGTTGCCATCGTAGCGTCATTTTTCGCTACAGGTGTTGCAACTGCGCAAACGAACCAGTCCTTCAACGACGTTCCACCTGATGCTTGGTTCTTCCCATATGTGCAAGAACTAGTAGAAGCTGGTGTTGTTGATTCTAATTTCGACAATTACAGACCAAGTGACTTGGTTAACCGCGCTGAAATGGCTAAATTAGCTGTTGAAGCTGCTGGTCTTCCTTTGGAAACTGCTTCTGCAGCTCCATTCAATGACGTACCAATGGGACAATGGTACACTAACTATGTTTACACTGCTGAAAAGAACGGTGTAGTAGGTGGTTATAAAAATGAAAGTGGTGCTCTTACTGGTTTCTACGGTCCAGGTAACAACCTAAACCGTGCTGAAGCTTCTAAGATCATCGTAAATGCTTTCGCATTACCTGAGGATATGAGCGGGGCTCCGCACTTCCCAGATGTGAAATCATCTGACTGGTTCTATATTTTCGTTGAATCTAACTTCAACGCAGGTGTAGTTTCTGGTTATCCAGATGGATCATTCGGACCTGCTAGAAACATTAACCGTGCTGAAATCGCTAAGATGGTAAGCTTGGCTATGGAATTCGGTATGGACCAAGGCTTTGTTCTAGAATCAGCTGCTGCTGCTTCTAAGACTAAAGTTGAATTGATCTTCTCAAGAAATGTAGATGAAATGTCTGCTGAAGACGTTGACAACTACATGGTTGAAGACTCAACTGGTTCAGAATTAGCAGTTACTGCTGCTGAATACATGGGTGGCGACACTGTACATCTTACTACTGGTTCTCAAACTGAAGGTAAGGTTTACTATGTAACTGTTACTAATGTAACTTCTGACGCTGACGAAGAACTATCTAGCAACGACGAAGTATCATTCTTAGGATATGGTGCTGACGTTTCTGGTGGAGACCTTGAAGTAGCTCTTTCTACTTTGACTCCAACTTCTGGTTCAGTTCCACAAGGTGCTACTGGTGTAGTATTCACTTGTTGGGATTTCATGGCTGGCTCTGATGACGTGATCGTTAAATCTGTTCACGCTAAAAGAGTTGGACCTGGTTCTCAAACTGCCTTCAGCGATGTTTACCTTTACCAAGGTGACTCTCGTTTGACTACTGGGCGTTCAGTAAACTCTGAAACTCAAATGGTTGAATTCAACAACATCAACGTATCTGTTGCTGCTGGTGAAAACGAAACTTTGTGTTTAGTTGCTGATCTTACTACAGCTGCCTCTGGTGGTGTACATGCTTTCGAATTAACTTCTGAAGCAAGCGTTATGTCAAACTCTTCTGACATGACTGCATCTTTCCCTATGAGAGGTGCTGAACAATTAATCACTTCTGCAACAGTAGGTACAACTACTATTGAAAAGAATGGTTCTTTGGATGAATTAACTATTTCTCAAGCTGACGGTAGAATCGCTCAATTCGAAATCGAAGCTGACGGTTCTGAAGATCAAAAATTGGAAAGAATCGCTCTTTACGTAAGAGGTTCTGTAACAGTTAATGATATCGTTAATTTGAAATTATTCGTTGAAGGTCAGTCAGCTCCTTTAGCTACTGTTTCTGAAGTAGGTGCTAAAGACTTGGCTACTTTCAAATTGGCTACTCCATATCAAATTGGACGTGGACAAAGAAAAATCTTCTACGTAACTGCTGACTTAGCTCCAGGACGTGACGGTGATACAATCAAGACTTATCTTGACGAAAGCACTGATCTTTTAGTTACTGGTAATACTTTCGGTTACGGTACTAGAGTTACTTTCACTGACTTCGATGGCGGTGGAACTTGTTCTACTCAAGCAAACTGTGATGCATCTTTGGTAACAATCAAAGGTTCTGCATTCAACGTTGCTTTCACTGGCCCAGCTAGTGGAGATATCGCTACTGGTCAAAAAGCTGCTAGATGTTTAGACATCACTATTACTAACGCTTCTGGCGAATCAGTTGAAATCAAAGACTGGCCAGTTACTTTAGATATCACTAACGCTGTTACTGGCGAAGGTGGTTTAGTTGCTGCTACTGCTGATATTCCAAACTATACTCTTGTTAAATTAGCTAGAGTAAATGATGATGGATCACTAGGTGGTTCATTATTAGGTCCTGTTGAGTTGTCTGCTACTGGTTCTAGCACTACTCAAACTTTGACTCTTTCTGGATCTGCTACTGTAGATGCTGGAGAATCAATTAAAGCTTCTGTTGTATTCGATGTTCGTTCCGGTAATTCTGCTATGAACGGAGATGATATCAGATGTACAATTGCGAAAGGTGTAACTAATGGTCTTGCTGGTGTTTCTGATGCAATCAGAGACGTAAACGGAGATCAATTGGGTGTAAACTCTGTTACTCCATCTTCTGCAATCGCTGGTAACTTACACAATGTAGTTCAAGGCGCATTAACTGTTGCTTTGGCTTCTACTCCTTCTTCTCAAACTTATACTAGAGGTTCTGCTAATGTTGCTCTAGCTGGTTTTGCTTTCACTGCTGGATCTTCTTTGGATCAAAGCATTAAGAGCTTGACTGTTACAGGTTTCGTAGATGGAAACAATGACGGTGTATATTCTGCTGCTGGTACAGGTAACGAAGGTGGTGCTACTTTGAGCAATATCGTAGATTCTTCTGTTGCTCTATACGATGGCGACACTAAAGTTTCTGACTTCAAGAATATCAACACTACTACTGGTCAAGTTGTATTCAACAATTTGAACATTGCTATCGCTAAGAGCCAAACTAAAAACTTGACTCTACGTGGTAACATCTCTAACTCTGCTCCATTCGGTGCTGAACCAGACAGAGTTAAATTTGCTGTTGTTGCTGGTACTGATGTAATCGCTATTGATCAAAACGGTCAAAACGTTGATTCTACATCTATCACTGTTGATGGAAACATGAACAGCCAAGGTACTAGTACAGTTGCTATGGTTATTGCTGCTTCTGGTAACGGTACAGTTGGTTCTACAACTACCGCTTCCCCTACAGCTTTAGCTGGTACTAGCGAAATTGAAGTAGCTAAATGGACTTTCACTTCAGTAAATGAAAACCCAATGTTGAAAGACTTGGATTTATTGACTTTGAATGATTCAGCTGCTGTTATCTCTAACGTAAAACTTTACTCTGGAGCTAGCTGTGCTACTCAAGTTGGTTCTATGTCTGGATATACTCCAAAACCAAGCGGAATTGTGGAAATTAGAGACTTAAACGTAACTATCAGTAGTTCTTCTACTTATACTTTATGTGCTAAAGTAACTACTAACACAGTAAATTCTGACGGTGTTTCTGAACCTACTTCCAACTCAAACGTTGGTTTAGTATTGTTCAATATGCAAGAAGTATCTAGTGGTTCAGGTGAAAACGTGAACGCAAGATACGCTGGTAACGCTGCTGGTACTGCTGCTGCTACAGTTGGTGCAACTATCGCCACTGGTGATCTTTCATTAAACTACGGTGCAGGTGCAGTTCATATTAGTACAGATGGTGGTTCAACTATCGGTGCTCTTCTAGGTGGTGATGTATTGGTAATTGACTCTGAGTTCATCTTGGTAACTGATGACTCTGGTACAACTCCAGCTACCGTAGTAAGAGGATTTGCAGGCACAACTGCAGCTTCTCATGCTGTAGGTGCTACTGTTTCTAGATCAAGATTATCTACTCGTTTAGCTGTTACTGTTGACGGTGCGGGTGGAACAAACTTCGATAATCAATTTGTAGTAGGTGACGTCTATGCAATCGCCCTTGATGGTGGTTCAGTTCCAGACGCTACTCCAGATTATTGTATGATCACTGCAATTGCTGCTCCTGTAGACAATGCTCTTGATATCTACACTGTAGAAGGTGTATTCGGTACTTCAACTGCTACTTGTACAGGTAACGCTTTGATTGCTACTGATGAAGTTGCTAAGATCAACTTACATGGTCCATTAAGCAAACTTTACAGATCTGTTCCACAGATTTCTAAAGCAACTGCTTCAACTTCTGGCGCTCCATCTAACAACTCAACTATGTTAGATTTGAACGTTAAAGCTTTGGGTGACCAAGTAAGATTCGAAAATGCCAATGGAAATCAATTAGTAGTTACTTTGAACTCTAATGGTAACCTTGTTGCTACTCCAAGTGGATGTACTTTAGTTAAAGTAGGTCCAGGTCCTGAACAAACTTTGGATACTCAACCTATCCTTGGTGGTGCAGCAAGCGAACTTCTTACATTTACATTCGCAACTAATTCTTTAGTTGTTGATGCAGATGAAACTTACAATGTACAAGTAAGATGTAACGCTTCTGGTGCATTAGGTGTGGTAGACAATGCTTCTTTGACTGCGAGTTTAGCTTCTGCTACAACTACAGTTGAATGGAGTGATACAGTAGATACTGATGTTACTGGTGCTGGACAATTCATTGTTCCAACTCTATTAACAGGTAATACTGTTGCTAACGGTAGCTAATCGCTAACCTAAGCAAAATTGAAACCTTAAAAATTTCAATGTTTAGACTGAGCAATCAATCTAAATAACAAAACCCGCATGGAACTTGGCTTCGGCCAAGCCCCCAGCGGGTTTTTTGTTGTCCCAAGTTGGTTGACAAAAACAAGAAAAAATGTTTAAATTTCTAGGTATTTAGGGATCTTTGAAAAACATTGAATAGCGGATAAAAAATTCCGCAGGAGATATAAGCATGAAAAAACTGTTTGTTTTGTTGATTGGTTTTTGCCCCACCCTCGGCTGCTTCGTCAATGACACTGGTTTCTGGGGAAATGGCGGGCAAGGTGGTGGCGAAGGTGGAGGAACAAGTTCTTCCACTGGCGGCGACTGTCAGTCAGGCACCTCCAGCTCTACAGCTGGCTCCTCCTCCACCGGTGGCTCCGAGTGCGCCAATGGTGGAGGAGGAGGGAATGGTGGACTGGGTGGCATCGGCGGAAGTGGTGGCGATGGCGGCACTGGCGGTTCTGGTGGCAACCTAACTGGTTGCAGCGCTGGTACAGAAGGTACGCCGGACACCATCGATTCATGGGGAAATGATTCCACCAGAGTATTGCTGGTCAAGGAAAACGGTTCCCACGAATTCGACAGCAGCGATGATGGAGGGGAGCCCAACAAGCTAACCTTCAACCTCAACACCACTGATCACTTTCCTGGCTATATGTTGGTCTACGGTGAAAACGGGGTTCATTTCCGTCTCAAGGATGGAGAAACCCCTACTCCCCAAGACCTTTACAGGTTGCAGGGAAATATCAGCTTGATCTTCCCTGCCGAATGCGAGGAACTTCAAACGGAGGGTTGTCTTGTGCGACTCAGCCAATGGTGGGAAGAGTGCGGAAGCATTGTTCCTCCCCCCTCTGGCTGCCCAGCCATCGACTCTCTGCCCCAAGGTACGAGCGATCTCTATGACCTCGACCTCGACGGCCAGTACATCATGGTCACCACTATTCTGTGCCAACCTTAAATACAAATTGTCTTCGGACTACCTACTAGGTAATCCAAAAGACTAACTGGTTCTCCGCAAGGATTGAACCAAAAGGCTTCGTAGCGTTGCAAAACGTCCGAGGCCTTTTCCTTGTAAAAAATTCCCGTATTTTTCGTTTTAATATATGTACTCTAAATCTTTATAATATTGACAAGTTGAGTAAAATATTGTAGAAATTAGAGTATAGATCTTTGAAAAATTGCTTTTAAACACTAGGAGAGAAACCGATGAATAATCGATTGGCGCTCATCAGCATGATTGCGCTCGTTTCCACGGGTTGCACTCTCGATTCGACCGGCTCAAGGGTAGGACCGGAGGGTGATGGAGGAGCTGTTGCAACTTCCTCCAGTGGCGACTGCCAGTCCAGTGGTGATGTCGGAAGCAGCAACAGCGCTTCCACGTCGACCTCGACTTCCAGCACCAGCGACTCTTCCAGCGATGCCAGCAGCGGCGACTGCGTGACCGGAACCGGTCAGGGCGGCGACGGCGGCATGGGCAGCTCCAGCAATGGTAGCGGCGGCGAAGCTGGAGCAACTTCCAGCAGCAGTGGAGAAGGCGGAGGCGGTGGGGGAACGGGTGGTGCAGGCGGAAGTGGTCCTACGGACTGCGACGCCGGAACGGAAGGCACGCCCGACACCATCGACGCCTGGGGCAACGACGAAACGTCGATGCTGTTGGTGAAAGCTGACAACACGATGGACTACGACAGCAGCGAAGATGGAGGAGAGCCCAATAAGCTCACCTTCAACCTCAACGCCAGCGATAAGTTCCCGGGCACCCTGATCTTTTATGGGTTGAACGGGATTCACATCCGTCTGAAGGACGGAGCGACGCCTCGTCCTCAGGATATTTTCCGACTTCAAGGAAATATCAGCACCATCTTCGAAACGGAGTGCGAGGAGCTCCAAAGTGAGATGTGCTTGGTTCGGCTGGTTCAGTGGTGGGAGGAATGCGGAAGCATCACCCCGCTGCCGAACGGCTGCCCGGCCATCGACGCTTTGCCGCAAGGTACGAGCGACCTCTACAACCTCGATCTCGATGGGGAATGGCTCA
>JBOFLO010000018.1:0-11841 GCA_051657905.1 Candidatus Altimarinota bacterium
TTTACGAATAAATCGAAAACTAAATCCACAACTTTTTCGGCACGTTGATCTTTACGATCAATTTTGTTGATAACTACGATTGGCTTCAAGCCCAATTTAAGGGATTTAGAAAGCACGAATTTGGTTTGTGGCATTGGACCTTCTTTGGCATCCACAAGCAAAATTACGGAATCAACCATTTTTAAAATACGTTCAACTTCAGAACTGAAATCGGCGTGACCAGGAGTATCAACGATATTGATTTTGACGTCTTTGTAGAAAGTCGAGCAGTTTTTTGCCAAAATTGTAATTCCACGTTCCTTTTCTTGATCGTTGGAATCCATCATTAAATGGTCAACTTTTTCATGGGAATTAAATACACCGCCTTGTTTAAGTAAAAAGTCGGTTAAAGTGGTTTTACCATGATCTACGTGAGCGATAATGGCTATTGATAGGGTTTTCATGAGATTGCTTGTTATTACATTTCCTTTGCGCTGAAGTGTGATTTTGAAACAATTTGCTTAAATAATCCATAGCGAAAAGTGAGCGCATATTAGCGGAATGAAAGGCGAGAAGCAACTGAAAGTTGACGAAAAAAGCTTTAATCTTCGTGCTTAGATTTTTCCAAATGCCAAGCAGTTTCAAATTTCCTGAGAGTTTTGCGATGTAGCTTGTAATTTGGATCGAATTTTTCCACGGTGGCCCAGAATTTTGGGGAATGATTCATTTGGAAAAGATGGCTGTATTCGTGGACAACTACGTATTGTTGAACTTCCGGAGGGAGTTTGGCCAGGTCGATATTGAAGTTTAGATTGAGATTGGCGGAAGCAGATCCCCAGCGGGAAGTCATTTTTTTGTAGCGAATGCCTTTGATGGTGCGAGGAGCGTGCTGGCGGAGCAGGTTAAGAGTTTCTGAGGCGAGTTTTTCGGTGGCCTGACGATAGAGTTTTTCAATTAAAATTTCGATTTGGGCTTTTTGTTGTTTGGAAGTCAGGTCATAACAAAGGGTGGCCAGAGCCTGATGTTCATTAATTTCCAGCTTGGAGCGTTTCATTGAGTGATAAGCGATTTGTAAGGGGAGGGATTTGCCCTGAAAAATGATTTTCTTCAATTTGTTTCAAATATTTTTTCTGAGGCTATAATATACATGAGAATTTTAATTATCCACGAATGAATTATTTTTTGGCAAAAACTGAACCGGACACTTATTCAATTGATGATTTAGAGCGGGATGGGAAAACAGTATGGGATGGGGTGAAAAGTCCGCAGGCGATTATTTTTATTAAGACGGCGCGGCCGGGGGATTTGGTGTTAATTTATCATTCGGGTGGGGAGAGGGCGATTCGGGGGGTGGCCAGGGTGGTTTCGGAGCCGCGTGAAGATAAACTGGTGCAGAAAGCCGGAGCAAGAAAAATGAGTTCTTGGATTTTTGATTTGGAATTTGTTTCTAAATTAAAAGAGCCGGTGACTTTGAAGGAAATTAAAGAAACCGGAAAGTTTGAGGATTTCAGATTGGTTTATCAATCTCGTTTATCAACTATGACTGTTCCCGAGAAGTTTGTGAAATGGCTAAAGGAAGTGAAGGCAGTGCAGCTTTAACCAGTTCTTCAACTTGATCGGCGGATTTGGAAGTCATTAGTTTTAAGCGTAGTTCTTTGGCATGGGGGAAATCTTTGCAGTACCAGCCCAGGTGTTTTTTCATAGGGTCGAAGGTTTTGCCAGCGAAGATTTTTTCATATAAGCGAGAATGTTCGATGGCGATTTGGAGTTTTTCTTCGATGGTTTTGGTTATTCCTTGAAAAATCCAGGGATTTCCAAAGGTAGCACGGCCGATTAAAACGCCATCAACGCCGTATTGGCTGATTTTTTGTTGAGCGTCTTCTAGGCTTTCTACATCTCCATTACCAAGCAAAGTTGTTTGGGTGCCGCGAGTTAATTGGGCGGCTTTGGCGATTTCTTCCCAATTGGCTAGGCCTGTGTACATTTGTTTGAGAGTGCGGCCGTGTAAGCTTAAATTTGCCGGTTGGCATTCCAATAAATTTTTAATCCATTCTTCAGTGACAGGGGCGTCGTAGCCGATACGGGTTTTTACGGAAATTGGTAGGAGTTGGCGTTTTGCTTTGGTGGTTGCGCCTGCCTGACCGTTTTTAAGCATTTCTTCTACTTCTTTGATAATGTTTTTGTGAACATCAGCTTCCTGCATGGTTTTGCCTTCGCTCCAGTCTTTTACAGCTTGTTGACAGGCCTGAATGATTTCTTGCGCTAGCATTGGCTCGCGAATTAATGCGGCACCAGCGCCGTTTCCGGAAACTGATTTGGAAGGGCAGCCCATGTTGATATCAATGCCGTCAAAACCAAGTTCGGCGGCGACAAAACAGGCTTTGTAAAAGGATTCCGGATTGCGGCCATAGATCTGGGCAACTACCGGTCTTTCTTCTTCACTATATATAAAGGCTTCCAAAGCACGGGCTCCGCCGTAGTTAAGGGCTTCTACGCTGGTAAACTCAGTGATTAGCAGGCTTGGTTGGCCGTATTTTGCGGTAATTTGGCGAAACGGGGCGTCGGAAACGCCATCCATAGGGGAAAGACCAATGATTGGTTTATTTAGTTTGTCCCAAAAGCCTCTGTACATTAGGGGGATTTTAATTTAATACTTAATTATGGAGGGGACTTTATAATAATTTGCTGGATTTGGCAATGGCAGTATGGTATTAATGGCACTTATATCAAATATATATGTCTTCAAAGTTGGCCTTGGCCACAAGATCGCCGGAGAGTATTTATAGGGAAAATCATGAGGAAAAATCTCCTTCGTCAGTGGAGAGGGGGAAATTAAGTAAAATTTTAGATCAGATTAATGTTCAAGTTCGAGCTCACATGGTGGGCGTGAAGATAATTGAGTTTAATGATGCGGGGAAGAAAGTGGATTTGAGTGAATACTCTGATTTGGGTATGGAAGTATTTGAAGTGTTTGTTCAGGAACGTTGCTTGGATGGTATTTGTTTGAATTTGAAATCATTTGCGCCAGAGTTGCATAAGCAAATTGCTGAAAGATTAATTAAAATGGGGGCGGGTTACTTGGTGATTGATTATCTGGATCATTTTTTTGAGGTGAGAAGGTTTGATGTGATTGCGGGAATTGAGACGTATATAAAAGAGGGGCGAGCCTATTCTATTGAGCATATGATGCGGCAGAGGGCGGAATTTGGTGAGGGTGGTGTGGAAAGACTTCTGAAAATTATGGCTAAAAAGGGTTGGGGCGAGGTGGTGTTGCGCGAGGTAAATAAAGGTTTGGATATAGATCAGATTACTGTAAGTGAAATTGCTCTTTTGCATTTGAAGAGACTGGGAGAAAGTGTCGATGATGGTCAATACCTTTTGTTTGCTGGGGAATTTATAAGATTTTTAAATAATAAATTTAAATAATTTTTAGCGAAAAGTTAAAAATTGAAAAAATGTTGATGTTTCGATAAGATGAAATGGAAAAATTAAAATAAAAAAATGAAAAAGCTCATCAAGAAAAAAGCTGTTGGTAAAATTGCTGTTAAGAAAGCTAAGAAACAGAGTTATTTATCCGAGTCGGATCGTCAGTGGTTTAAAGATTATCATGCCTATACTAATTATATCGGCGCGGCTTCTTTGTATTTGAAAGATAATTTTTTGTTGGAAAGACCGTTGAAGGAAGATGATATTAAAGAGAGGATTTTGGGGCATTGGGGGACGGTGCCGGGGATTAATTTTATTTATGCGCATGTGAATTATTTGGTTGCTAAACATAAGCAACAAACTTTGTTTATTACTGGGCCTGGTCATGGAGCACCGGCGGTTTTGGCGAATTTATTTGCTGAAGGGACAATTACTGATTATTACAAAGATTACCCTCGTAATGGCAAAGGGATGGGGCAATTGATTAAAGATTTTTCTTGGCCTTATAAATTTCCTAGTCATGTAACGCCCGACGTTCCCGGTTCGATTTTGGAAGGCGGCGAATTAGGCTACAGTCTGGCGACGGCTTATGGTGCGGCCATGGATAATCCTGACTTGCTGGTTACTGTGGTGATTGGAGATGGGGAAGCGGAGAGCGGGCCTTTGGCGGCTTCCTGGAATGGCAATAAATTTTTGAATCCTTGTGAATCTGGGGCGGTTTTACCGATTTTGCATGATAATGGTTATAAAATTTCCGGTCCGACTATTTATTCGACTATGAGTGATCAGGAATTGGAAAATTTATTTGATGGATTTGGTTATAAACCGTATTTCGTGGAAGGAGATGAAAATGATTTGCATGATTTGATGGCGGAGAAAATGGAATTGGCTTATGCGGATATTTTGAGAATTCAAAGTGAGGCTCGACGCAAGGATAATAAAAAAATTATGAAGGTGCGTTGGCCGATGATTATTTGTCGAACTATGAAGGGCTGGACTGGAACTGAATGGTTGAAGGGTAAAAAAATCGAGGATAATTTCCGTTCACATGGGATTCCACTTACTGAACCTAAAAAAGATGCTGAACAATTCTCGGCTTTGAGACATTGGTTGGAATCGTATCAAATTAGTGCTTTGGTGGATGGAAAAGGTGCGCCGACTAAGGAAATTTTGAAATATGTGCCAAAAGGAGCACTGAGAATTGGTAAAAATAAAAATGCTTATGGTGGAGAAATAATCAAGGCTTTGAATTTACCAAAAGCGGAAAAATTTGAATTTAAAGGAAATCATGGTCAGGAAAATGGCCGTTCTACGCAAATTGCGGCGGAATGGTTGAATGAAGTTTTTTTGAAGAATAAAAATTTTAGATATTTTTGTCCTGATGAAACGGAATCAAATAAAATGACTAAGATTTTTGAAGGTGGGGGGCGTGAATATGTTTGGCCGGTGAAAAAAGATGATGAGCATATTACTCGTTCCGGACGTGTTTCGGAAATGCTTTCAGAAACGACTTTGCAGGGCTTCTTACAGGGCTATATTCTAAGTGGACGACATGGGCTTTTTGCTACATATGAAGCCTTTGGAATGATTAATGCTTCGATGGTGGATCAGCATTGTAAATTTTTGAAACAATCAATGCGTGTGCCATGGAGAAAACCAATTGCATCATTGAATTATTTGTTAACTTCGGTGACCTGGAGGCAGGAACATAATGGTTATTCTCATCAAAATCCGAGTTTTATTGCCAATATTTTGGAAAAACATGGAGAATTTGCTTCGGCTTATTTTCCGGCGGATGGGAATAGTTTTATAGTGACGATGGAAGAGTGTTTCAAATCTCGGAATAAAGTAAATGCTATAACTGTGGATAAACAGGAAGTGCCGCAGTGGCTTAGCTTGAGTGAGGCCCGCCGCCAGGCGATGGAGGGGATTATGATTTGGGATGGGATGGATAAGGAGGCGGCGGCGAAACCGGATATTGTGTTGGCGGCGGCAGGGGATTATATGATTGCCGAAATTATGGCGGCTGGAAAAATGTTGCGTGAAGAATTGCCAGAATTAAAAATTCGAGTGGTTTATGTTTCAGAAATGACGGCGCGTGGGTTTGGGAAATATTCTAAAGCTGTGAATGGAGAAAATGTGAAAGAGTTTGCTAAATATTTTACTGCCGATAAACCGGTGATTTTTAATTTCCATGGCTACACTAATACCATCAAGCCGTTCTTCTTTAAGGCTCAGCAATCAGAAAGAATCTATTTGCATGGTTATCAAGAAGAAGGTTCAACGACTACGCCTTTTGATATGCAATTTAGGAATAAAACCGATCGTTTCCATTTATTAACTGAAGCAATTGAGAAAGCAGTTTTAGAAAATCGTGAGTTGAAGAAAAAATTTGGAGGGAAGGCGAAAAAAGTTCATCAAAAATATTCCAAAATAATTTCCAAGCATAAAAAGTTTGTAATGGAAAATGGCTATGATATGCCTGAGGTGACTGGGTTTAGTTGGAAATAAATTAAAAAAACCGCGACTTTAGATGGTCGCGGTTTTTTGTTTTATTTAATTGCGGTTTTTAGAGCTTGGATTACCTCTTGAGGGGGGGTTGGTTTCTGTATGTAGACATTGATGATTTGATTTTCTAGTAATTCCCTTAATTTTTGTTCTTCTTCCTGTTTAGGAGGTGAACAGAAAAGTACAAATGGTATGTTTTTGCCCATGCGTAATGCATGGGTGGCTTCGGCTAGATCTATTCCTGTAGTTTCTCCGCCATAATTATTGTCACTGATAATTAGAGTTGGAATGTCGGCAGATTTGATTGCCTCAATTAAGTCTTCAGCCTTGGTGAATTGAGAGTATTTTAGAGTATGCGTTTTTACGCATCTACCCATCATTTTTCTGATTGAATCCTCGTCTTCTATATGCAAAACCTGATAGGATTTTAATTTTTCTGTACTTGTTTCAGTATGTTCAGAATTTTTTACAGTGAAATTTACAGCGCTTTGAATATCACCACTGGTGGAAGAAATTTTTGAAGAAATATCTTCGTTGTTAGTAGTGTTGAGATCTTTTTTTAATTCTAATGCCTGATTTTCTGGTGATTTTGGCTTGTTCATGAAATTGATAGAGGAGTCCATATATTTAATATTATATCATAACTTTATCATAAGTTATATATTAAATCATATGGTGTGGAAGGTGTCAAGGTTTGATTGGGCAGCTTGTTTAAAGCGTTGTTTGTGCTATTTTTGTTAGGTATTATCAAAATTAAGAAAAAGTATGATTAAATTGAATTTAGATCTAATTTGGAGGGTTTCGGAGCAACAAGGCGTGAATGAATTAAATTTCAAAAGAGAGAATGAAAAGCTGGGAAAATTTTTGTTGAAAATAAAAGAGCGAGATCAAGATTTTTATAAAATTCTTGATGATCATAAAACAGTGGATGAGATTTTGGAATATGCTGAGCAAGTGAAGGGGCAGTATAAATATATAGTGGTATTGGGTATTGGAGGGTCGGCGTTGGGGGCGAGTTGTTTGGAAGCGGCTATGAAGCCTTTATTTAAGACGGTGCAAGAATGGCCTAGGTTAGTGGTTTTGGATAATATTGATCCGGATTTGATAAATGATTTTCAGAAGTCGGTGGAAATGAAAGATTGTTTGTTTTTAGTGATTACAAAATCTGGTGGAACTCCGGAAACTTTGGCGCAATTTTTTTATTTTAAAAAATTAGTTGAGGATGCAGGACTTAGTTGGGAAAAATATTTTGTGCTGGTTACAGATTCTAATCTTGGATTGCTTCGAGAAATTGCTAATGAAAATCCTGAGGTGAGAACTTTTTCTGTTCCGGATAAAGTTGGTGGTAGGTTTTCTGTACTGAGCTCAGTTGGCTTATTGCCTGCTGCTTTGATAGGCATTGATGTGAGAAGTTTGGTTAAAGGAGCGTTGAAAATGAGAGATATTTTTTTGAGTGAAGATGCACAAAATAATTTGGCATTTCAAATTGCGGCGTTGCAATTTCTTTTTTATTTGAGTGGGAAAAATATAAATGTGATGTTTGTTTATTCTCAAAAATTATTAAAACTTGGAGATTGGTATAAACAACTTTTAGCAGAAAGTATTGGTAAAGCAGTGAATGATAAGGGAGAAAAAGTTAATGTAGGTATGACGCCAGTTGTGGCTCTGGGAGCGACAGATCAGCATTCTCAGAATCAACTGTATAGTGAAGGTCCGGATGATAAATTATATTTTTTTATTGATGCGATTGATAATGAAATTGATTTAGAAATTCCTTTTCCAGAAAAATATAAAAATGAAATTGGATATTTAAGTAACTTAACTTTTGGAAGATTATTTAAAACAGAAATGGAAGGAAATAAAAATGCTTTGATGGAAATTGGTAGACCTGTGATTCAATTTCAATTGGAAAAAATGGATGAAGAAAATTTGGGGGCGGCCTTTTTATTGCTTGAAGGAGCCATTTCTTTCTTTGCTGAGTTTTTAGAAATTAATGCGTATGATCAACCTGGAGTTGAGCTTTCAAAAAAAATTACTAAAAATTTATTGCAACAAAATTAAATTTTCCAGAAATTTTTTTTAGAAAAGTGAAAATTAATTGCGAATATGTATGATATTACTGGACTTGTGTAAATAAATATTCTACAATAGAAAGGCGTAGAAAAATAAAAAATAAAATGCTTTTCTTCAAAAAAATTCGCTCGAAGAGATTGAATCTGAAAAAAGAATTGAAAAGAAAAAATCGTTTCAGAGTAGCAATTTTTGGCTCAGCTAGGGTGCAAAAGGGTGATAAAGTTTATCATCAGGTTTATGATTTGGCTAAAAAAATTGGACAGCAAGGATATGATTTGATTACTGGTGGTGGTCCTGGATTAATGGAGGCTGCGAATTCTGGTCATACTATTGGTGATAAAAAAAGTTCTGTAGATTCGATAGGTTTGGTAATTGAACTTCCATTTGAAAATGAAGGAAATAAATTTTTAGATATCAGTGAAAAATATAAAAGATTCTCGACACGTTTGGATACGTTCTTAGCTTTGTCTAATGTTATGGTTGTTACTAAGGGCGGAATTGGTACTTTGCTTGAGCTTTCTTACATGTGGCAACATCTTCAAGTTCATCATGTGAAATATCATCCGATTATTTTGATTGGGAAGATGTGGGAAGAATTAATCGATTGGATGAAGAAAGATATGCTCACTCAAGGGTTAGTTAGTCCAGGCGATTTTGATTTTATTTATATTGCTCATGATAACGAAGAAGCAATGGCGATCATCCAGAAATTCCATCAACTGCATAAGGATGAAGGGGATATGCGAAAGATTATCTGTAGCGGAAGCAAGTGCATAATTCCCGAACTAAATTTACAGGAAACAGTATTACAACTTAATCAAAAAAGTATGAAAAAAACTGTGAAAAAAGTAGCTAAAAAAGCTACAAAGAAACCGGCTAAAAAAGTAGCAAAAAAAGCTACAAAGAAGCCAGCAAAAAAAGTAGCTAAGAAAGCTACAAAGAAACCAGTAAAGAAAACAGCTAAGAAGGCTGCAAAAAAGAAGTCTAAAAAATAATTTAGATTTCGATCTCCAAACTAATTGGAGCATGATCTGAACCTGGTACATTCGCATGAATTTGCGCGTTGATCAGGTTCTTTTCTAGTTTCTGGCTGACAAAAAAGTAGTCGATTCTCCAGCCAATATTTCTATCGCGAGAGCGAGTTTTCATGTCCCACCAGGTGTAATTGTCGGGGGCTTTGTTGAAATGACGGAAAGTGTCGATGTAACCGTGAGTAGTAATGAAGTGTAGCCAATCTCTTTCTATATCCATAAAGCCAGAAGTGTGGCGATTTTGTTCGGGACGGGCAAGGTCGATTTCATGATGTGCAGTATTGATATCACCGCAGAAGATTACGGGTTTTGGCAGACTTTCAATGTATTGGTAAAATTCATGATAAAAGTCCAATTTGTATTGAACTCGATCCATTCCTCTTCCTCCGTTTGGGAAGTAACCATTAAAATAGAAAAATTTTTCAAATTCTAATCCGAGCAAACGTCCTTCGGCATTTAAAATTGGAGCTGGGAATTCGCTGATAATATTTAAAGCATTTAAACGTGTATAAATAGAAACTCCACTATAACCTTTTTTTTCTCCAAGTTTCCAAATACTGGTGTAACCTTCGATATTTAAAAGAGCTGATGATAATTGATCTTGATGAGCTTTGGTCTCCTGTAAGCCGATAATGTCGGCATCGATGCTTTTTACCCAGTCATGAAATCCCTTTTTTTCAATGGCGCGTACGCCATTAACATTCCAGGAAAATAATTTTAATCTAGTCATGCTTGTTTAAAATACTGATATAAATAACATTTAATTTTTCCATTGAATAATTTACGATTTTTATCTGCCGGTCGGCCGAATAATTTTGGGAAAATTTCATCCGGAGTGATCAGGAAAAAAGAACAGTTTTTAGTTTCACGGAATTTTTCTCCTAAATCTTTGTAAATTTTCTCGACAGTTAATTGTTCACTAATACGTTCACCATAGGGCGGATTGGTGATGAAAACGGCGTTTTCGAATTGGCTGAAATCTACTTTTTTGAAGTCATTAATGGTGATTTTTATTTCTTCTTCCAGAGCTAAACTTTCTAAATTATATCCGGCCATTTCGATGGAGTGCGGGTCGATATCATAGCCTTCTATTTTTAGAGGTTGATCGAGTTTCTGAGCGGCACGAGCTTCTTCATAAGTAGTGCGCCAGACATCTGGGGTGATGTGAGGCCATTGATGGCAGGCGAATTTGCGATAGAGTCCTGGTGGAATGTTTTTAGCGATTAGGGCGGCTTCTATTAATATAGTGCCGCTGCCGCAGAAAGGGTCGACGAGCAAACGGTCGGGGGTCCAGTCGCTGAGTTTGATAAGAGCAGCGGCGAGGGTTTCTTTGATGGGAGCAAGGTTGGCTTTTAGACGGTAACCGCGTTTATGGAGACTTTCGCCAGAAGTATCTATACCGATGGTGCAAATATTTTTGATGAATTTTACTACTATTTGATAAGTGCGGCCGGAATTTTCAGGGAGATTTTCTTGTCCGTAGGCTTTTTGTAAATTTTTGACTATGGATTTTTTTACAATACTTTGAATGGCTGGTTCGGAATGTAAAGTCGATTTGGCAGCGCTGGCCTGAATAGGAAAAGAGTCGGTTTGGCTGATGTAGGCTGACCAATTTGCTTTGGCGACTTCGTCGAATAATTGGTCAAAAGTTTCGGCTTGAAATTCGCCCATTTTAATTAAAATACGTTCGGAACAGCGTAACCAAAGGTTGGTTTTAACAACAGTGTCCCAATCTCCTTCAAAAGTGACTTTTCCATCCTCGGTTTTTATAACCCAGATTCCTAGGTCTTTTAATTCCTGATATACGAGTTTTTCCAGTCCGAAAGCGCATGTAGCAATAAGTTCCATAAGGGCGTAAGCAAGAGCAATAAATGATATTTTAGCACCCTCTTGCATTGAGTGCTAATCGGTTTTATAATAACATAGTCTAAAGCCAGATTGGCGAGAATAATTTTTAAATTATTTGTCTATGAATTTCAATAACTACACTACCAAGGCTGCTGAAGTGATTCAAGCTACTTTGGATTTAGTCAGCAAGCGATCCCATCAACAACTTACTCCATGGCATTTGCTTTATGCTTTAATTGAGCAGAAGGGCGGGATTGTGCCGAGTTTATTGCAAAAAGCGGAAAAGTATCCTGGGCAAATATTGCAGCAGGTGGACCAAGAATTGGAAAAATTGCCTGTTGTTAATGGTGGTCAGGTTTATTTTTCGCCGGAAATGCGTAAGGTGTTTGATCAGGCTGAGAGTGAGGCTGGGCGTTTGCATGATGAATTTATCAGTACTGAGCATTTATTTTTGGGAATATTGGAAGTTTCAGCGGTGGCTAAGTTTTTACAGATGAATAAGGATCAGGTTTATCAGATTTTGGCTGGGATTAGGGGTGGACAGAGGGTAAGTGATAAAAATCCAGAAGGGAAATATCAGGCTTTGCAAAAATATACTGTGGATTATACGGAGATGGCGGCGAATGGGAAAATTGACCCAGTTATAGGGCGGGATGAGGAAATTCGCCGAGTGACGCAGATTTTGGCTCGTCGAACCAAAAATAATCCGGTGTTAGTGGGTGAACCGGGAACTGGGAAAACTGCAATTGTGGAAGGGTTGGCAAAAAAAATTGTTGATCAGGATGTTCCAGATGTTTTGAAGGGGAAAAAAGTTTTGGGGCTGGATTTGGGATCTTTGATTGCCGGGACTTCTTTTAGAGGTGAATTTGAAGAGAGATTGAAAGCTATTATTAATGAAATAGAATCTTCCAATGGGCAGATTATTTTGTTTATTGATGAATTGCATACGATTGTGGGGGCGGGGAATCAAGAGGGG
>JBOFLO010000019.1:0-23652 GCA_051657905.1 Candidatus Altimarinota bacterium
TAATCGGCGGCGGGTTTGTGGCCTAGGCCTGAGGAAGGTTTGACGCCCAAATCAAAAAAGACCTCGCTATTTTTGGCACTTTGCAAATTAACGTTGTGGTCGCTGATCTGGATTTTTTGAGAATCGGAGGGGTTTTCTCCTGGATTTTTCTCCTGCATGGTCAGGCAGTTAGTAAAGTGGAGATAATTTTTTAAAGCTGATTAAGTTTGGAAAGCAGGTCTTCTTCCATTTGTTTTTCACTTACTTCATTAGCAGCTTCAGCTTCACGAATAGCTTTGGTTTTCTCTTTAGATTCGAACTCTTTCCATTCTAAAAGATGTTTTTCATTCAAACGATTCAATTCCTGTTCATATTCTTGATCCAAAGCGGCCAATTGGTCTTTTTCGGTATTAAGAATATTTTTAAGCTTATCAATTTGATCCTTATTCATGATTGGTAGGATCTGGAACCAGTATTCTCTTTCCTGATCATCCATGGATTCGGTGGATTTGATCAATTCAACTAAATCTCCATAATTTTCTTTAACGAATTTAGGAATAGAGTATTTTTCCGGTTTTGGTTGAGCTGTTACGCTTTCTTCAACATCGGCTTCTAGGTTGAAGGCACGTTTGTTGGTAGGTTGTTGGTCGGCGGCGGGAGTGGCTGGAGTTGGTTGAGCTGGTGCCGGGGCTGTTGTTGAAACTGGCTGAACACTAGATTGTCCGCCGGCTGGAGCTGTTGAACTGGCGGCGCTAGGCGTAGCGGTATTAGGGTTTGCACCGAGAGGTTTGATTTGTAAATCGTCTTGTTGATCTGCAGCCATGTGTGTTTATTTTGATTTAATCTATTGATTATAGCCTATTTTGGCTTATTTTTCAATAAACTATTAGATAATGAAGACATCGCCGGTGGATTGCTCCAAACGCTCTTTGCTAAGCCTTAAAGAGCGGGTTAAGTTGATGATTTGATAGGAATTGCGTTCGCCGCTGTCCCAAAGCTTCTTAATTGAGCGAATTTTGTTCAATAGAGTTAGAATATCAAAATCGGCTTTGGCTTTTTGGGAAGGTGGCAAAACTTCGTAAACTGTTGGATTTAGCAAAGAAGAGGGTGTGAAAAGATGAATTTTAGCATGTTCGACTTTTTTGATGATTTCTTGGAGGAATATAATATCCTGAGGATCGGCTTGATAAAGTTTAGGATCGATTTCGGTGGGTTTATTTAAAATGAATTGAATTTCTGGAGTAACATCATTGCTGGAATACAAACTTCCTTCTTGATAAGACTTTCTAATCAAATAAAGGACCTTTTGTCCTTCGTTATTGATTTGAATAATTTCGTTGGGATTAGAAATCAAGGTGGGGCTTGTTAAATTATTTTTGGATAATTTGTTGGAGACAGATTTCCGTGGATTTTTTTTGACGATTTTTTTTACTGTCTTGGTTAGCTTCTTGGCTGTGGAGATTTTTTTGGGAGATTTTACTGTTGTTTTTTTTGCTGGCATTAGTCGTTGTGGGAAAAAATTATGAAGTTTTTCCACCATTTTTGCAGAGCGATTCGAAGTGGCAAAATGGTCAGATAATAGTACAAATCAAAGGCTTTTTTGAACATCCAAGGGATGATTCCACCAAAAGCTAATTTGCCTTTGCAGTATAGACCATAACGACCACCAAGTGAAATTATAAATCCTTTGAAAGCAGGACGATAATTTTCTAAAGTTTGTCTGTTGATTTTTTTGATAATATTTTTGGCGATTAAAACTCCATGCTGAATGGCGAGTTGGCCGAGTTTGGGAAGTGGTTTGGAGGTTTTTGGATCAATAATTGAAGCATTATCGCCTCCGGCAAAGATGTTCGGGTAGTGGAGGGTTTCTAAAGTTGATTGGGTTTCCAATTCTCCGGCGGGAGTTAGTTTGGAGAAAGATTTTTTCAGTAATGGATTTGGTTTGATACCGGCTGTCCAGATTAAAAAGTCTGTGGCTAAGTCGAATTTTTGTTGATTTTGAGTGTTTTCAATTTGCAGATGATGATTTTGGTAGGAGAGAATTTTGCTGTTTAAGTAAGATTGAATTCCTAATTTGTTAAAACGTTTGATGGTTAGGTCGGAAATTTTTTCGCCCAAATTGATCATCTGGGGGGATGATTGAATGACTTTTAGGTGAACTAGGCTGGAGTTGAAATGATATTTTTTGGCCAGTTTGCGAATAAAGCCAACCAGCTCGGCGGCCAGTTCAGCACCGGTGAATCCCCCACCGCCAATGACAATGTTGATTTCGCGATTTTGGTTTTTTGGTTCTTGGAAGAAATTTTCTAAGTCGCAATTTAGCTGAAGAGATTGATTGAGGGTTTTTAATTCGTAAACTTGAGGATGTTCCGAGGGCTTGGCATTTTCTAAACCGGGAATATTGTAAAAATTGGTGACGCTGCCCAGACTGACCACCAAATATTCAAAATCCAAAGAACCAGTGTTTTCAAGTTTAAGCTGTTTTTTCTCGGCATCGATAGAAATAAGCTGATCTATTAAAAGTTTCACGGGTTGGTTTTTGAAACGGTGAACCAGGCCGATAGAGAGTGTTTGAGCCAATTCGTTGGAACAGCGATCATTGCGCGGTTCTTGATAATAGGCGCTGGCAATTTCGTAAAGTTCGGCCAAATAAACGTGTTTTGGACTACGATCAATTAAGACAATTTCAAAATCGTCTCTACCCAGATGTTTACTGAGGTAAAGAGCTGTGCGTATACCTGAGTAACCAGCGCCTAAAATGACAATTCTCTGAGATTTTTTTGGCTTGGTTTTAAACGTATTAGTTTTACTTTTCCGTTGTTTTGACGGTTTTGTCATTTGAAAGAGTGACTAAAATTGGTTAAATTGATTGGGACAAACGCCAGATTAAAAGAATGTGAGGGGACTTAAACAGAAATATACAAATCGAATTATTATACCAAAAATATGGATAAAAAAGAAGTCGAAGAGCGCATAAAAAAGCTAAGATCCAAAATACAAGAATTAAATTATCAATACTTTATTCTCAATCGCAGTGATGTTTCGGAAGCGGTGCGGGACAGTTTGAAATTGGAATTGAGACAATTGGAGGATAGATTCCCGGATTTTATAACTGCGGATTCGCCTACGCAAAGGGTGGGGGCGCCGTTGTCAGGGAAATTTACTAAGATTAAACATTTAACGCCGAAAAAAAGTTTAGCGGATGCCTTTTCGGAAGAAGATTTGAAAGATTGGGAAGAGAAAATCAGTAAGATGTTGCCGCCGGGAGAAAAAATTCATTATGTTTGTGAATTAAAAATTGATGGTTTGAATGTTTCTTTGCATTATAAAAATGGCTTATTGGAAAAAGCTTTAACACGTGGGGATGGGGAAATTGGGGAGGATGTGACGCATTCAATCAGAACTATTGAGGCGATTCCTTTAAAATTGCAGGAAGAAGTGGATGTGGAAGTTGGAGGTGAGGTTTATATTGCCAGGGCTGACTTTAAGAGAATTAATGAGGATCAATCGAATAAAGGGCTGGAGACTTTTGAAAATCCAAGAAATTTAGCAGCCGGAACAGTGAGACAATTGGATCCATCGATTACGGCTTCACGTAAATTATCGGCCTTTTTTTATGAAATTGCGCAGAATAATTTAGAAGGAGCACCGCGCAGACAGCAAGCTGTTTTAGAAAGATTGATGGATTTGGGATTGCCAGTAAATTCGCAGTTTCATTATTGCGAGGATATGGATGATGTGCTGAAGTTTTTGAAAAAAGCGGATAAACTGAGAGATGAATTGGAATATGAAATTGATGGAGTAGTGGTGAAAGTGAATGAAAAATCACAGCAACAAATATTAGGTTTTACGGCTAAAACTCCTCGTTTTGCAATTGCTTATAAATTTCCTGCTGAACAATCAACGACTAAAGTTTTGGATATTCATGTGCAGGTGGGGCGCACAGGGGCTTTGACTCCTGTGGCGGTTTTGAGTCCGGTGAAAGTGGCTGGATCAACTATTTCGCGGGCGACTTTGCATAATGAAGATGAATTAAAACGGAAGGATGTGCGAATTGGGGATACGGTGATTATTCAGAAGGCCGGGGATGTGATTCCGGAAATTGTGGCGGTGATTAAAGAATTGAGAAATGGTGAGGAAAAAGAATTTAAATTTCCGCATTTATGTCCGGTTTGTAATTCTAAAGTAGAAAGAAAAGATGGCGAATCGGCGATTCGTTGTACTAATCCAGAATGTTTCGCGCAAGACAGGGAGAGATTTATTCATTTTGCGACGGTTTTGGATATTGAAGGATTGGGTGAAAAAATTATTGATCAATTATTGGAAAATCAGCTAGTGGATGGTCTGTCGGATATTTTTAGTTTAACCAGAGATGATTTTTTGAGTTTGCCATTATTTAAAGAAAAACGAACTGATAATTTATTGCAGGCTATAGAGAAGGCGAAAAAAGTTAGTTTGGAGAGATTTTTATTTGCTTTGGGAATCAGACATGTGGGGGAAGAAACGGCAATTCAGTTGGCGCATTTTTTCCGTTCAGAGATGCGGGAACATGGGTTGGTTAGTAATAATAATCAAGAGAATGAAGCGGAAAATAGCGGGCAAAATAGTTTGAAAGATTTGTTGTTGATAAGTACGGATTTGACCAAGGAAAAATTGATGGAAATTGAAGGATTTGGAGAGAAAGTTGCCGAGGAAGTTTTGGATTGGTTTGAAGCTGAGAGAAATGTTGAATTGATTAAAAAACTGGATGAAGTGGGAATGAGTTTGGTGGAAGATGTCAGACCGTTTAGTTTAAAATTAAAAGGGAAAACTTTTGTGTTAACGGGAACTTTAACTACCATGTCGCGTGATCAAGCTAAAGAAAGAATTCGACAGAATGGTGGCAAAATTAGTGGGACAGTCAGCAGCAAAACTGATTTTGTGGTAAAAGGAGATAATGATGCACTTTCAACAAAAGAAAAAGAAGCGAATAAAAAAGGGATAAAAGTAATTGGCGAAACTGAGTTTTTGAAAATGATTGAAATTTAAAAACAAAATTCATGGTTGGTAGCAGAAAAATAAAAAAAGATTTAAAAGTGGCGATTGTCCATGATTTTTTGGTGAAAATGGGTGGAGCGGAGAGAGTGGCTCAGAGATTGATGGAAATGTTTCCGGAAGCGCCTATTTATACTCTTTTGTATGATTGGAAAAAATGTGGGGAGGCTTTTCCAGCGCAAAGAGTGAGAACTTCTTTTTTACAGAATTTACCGGGATTTATTAAGCGTCGTTATAGATATTTGTTGAGCTGGATGCCGCAGGCGATCGAGCAGATGAATTTGATGGAATATGATTTGGTGATAAGTTCGAGTTCGGCTTTTGCGCATGGGGTTTTGACTAATTCGGAGAGTTTGCATGTTTGTTATTGTCATTCGCCGATGCGTTATGCCTGGGATTATACGCATAATTATTTGGGTGAGCAGAAAGAGGGTGGTTTTAAAAAATGGTTAGCGAAAAGGTATTTACATAAAATTCGGCAATGGGATTTGGTGGCGGCGGATAGGGCGGATTTTTATGTAGCGAATTCCGAACATGTGGCGAAGAGAATTAAGAAATTTTATCGATTGCCGGCTGAGGTGATTTATCCGCCGGTGGATGTGGATAAGTTTGATTTGGGGCGTGAGAGTAAGGATTATTTTTTGATTGTCAGTACATTAACGCCGTATAAAAAAATCGATTTAGCGGTGAGTTTGTTTAACAAATTGGGGAAAAAATTGGTAGTGATTGGCGGTGGAGATCAGGAGAAATATTTGCGTTCAATTGCCGGGCCGACGGTGGAAATTATGGGGAGACAAAGTGAGGCGGTAGTGAAAAAATATTTAGAGGAATGTCGGGCTTTTATTTTTCCTTCTGAAGAGGATTTTGGAATTGGGATGGTGGAAGCGATGGCGTGTGGTAAACCGGTTTTGGCTTATGGGGAGGGGGGAGCGTTGGAGACGGTTAAGGCGGGGTTTTCGGGAGAATTTTTTAAAGAACAAACTATTGAGTCGATGGAGGATGCTTTGGGAAGATTGATTGTCAATTTGCCGAAATATGATCGTACTGCGATTCGGAAAGAGGCTTTGAAATATTCCGCTTTACGTTTTGAGAAAGAATTGATGGATTTTGTGGCAAAAAAGTGGCAGGAAAATCAGGAAAGATTAGAAAGTTGAAAAAGCCCCAGCTACTTCGTTAAAAATAAAAAAGCAATTCGCTGTACATTGAGTACAGCTCATTTTACTTTTTTATTTTTGCCTCGTATCTGAAGCTTTTTGAACTTTCTAAAATGGACTTAGTACCAGTCTGAGAATTGTGAATAATTTCAAGTTTTTTTTTGGGGCTGAAAGAGGTAGCTTTGAAAAGACTTAACTTTTGCCATGTCACTTTATAGAAAATACAGACCAAAGGACTTTCCCAGTTTAGTGGGACAGGACCATATTAAAACGACTTTATTGAATGCAATTAAAGCGCGGAAACTCGCTCATGCCTATTTGTTTACCGGGCCGAGAGGAACAGGAAAAACGACTACGGCGCGCTTATTGGCCAAAGCGGTCAACTCAACTCAGATGAGCGAAGATGGGAATTTTGATAATTGTGAGTTTGCTGCGGAGATTGATGCAGGGAGATTGATTGATGTGATTGAAATTGATGCGGCTTCGAATAGAGGTATTGATGAGATTCGAGATCTTCGTGAAAAGATCAATTATTCCCCTACTCGGGCGCCGAATAAAGTTTATATTATTGATGAAGTGCATATGCTCACCAAAGAAGCATTTAATGCGCTTTTGAAAACTTTGGAAGAACCACCAAGTTTTGTTTATTTTATTTTAGCGACAACGGAAATTCAGAAAGTTCCGGAGACGATTATTTCGCGTTGTCAGCGTTTTGATTTTAAGAGAATTTCGGAAAATGATTTGGTGGCGAGGCTGAAGTTTGTTGCGGAGAGTGAGGAAATTAGAGCTGATGAGGATGCTTTGAAAATAATTGCCAAGCAGGCGCGCGGTGGGCTGCGTGATGCCTTAACTATGATGGAGCAATTGGTGAATGGGAATAAGCTTGAAGCGGATTATGTGCAGAAAGTTTTGGGATTGAGTAATGCGATGGGGGTGGATAATACTTATCAATTGATGTTGAATGGACAATCTTTGGAAGCTGTGCAGACTTTGAAAAAATTGCATGAGCAAGGAACGGATTTGGTGAATTTTAATAAGGAGATTTTGGAATTTTTGCGGGGGAAATTGATGGAAAGTTTGGAAGAAGGAAAATCTGGTGAGGTGAGCTGGTTATTGCAAACTTTGGAAAATTTTCAGGAAGCATATGAAAAACAGAAATTTAGTTACATACCGGAATTACCTCTAGAAATAGCGATAATCAAATCTAGCAAAACGCGGCAAACACAGCCAAAACTAGCAGACGGGAATAATTCCTCAGCCAGTTCACAAGGCGAGGAAGCAAAAAAAAAATCTGAGCTAAAAGTGGAGGAGGCGGTGAAAATTCCTGAGGCTAAAATTGTGGAAGTGGAAAAACCGGTGGCTGAGTCGATTGTTATTGCTGAAGAAAAAATTGAATTAGAGGAGGTGCAGTTGGGGAATTCTTTGGACGTTAAAATTAGTGAGATTGAGCAGAAATGGTCCAGAATTGTGGGAAGAATAGAAAATACCGTGGCGAAAAGATGTTTGATGGCTGGGAAACCTTTGCAATTAGAAGGTGGGAATTTGACTATTGGATTTTCCAGTAATTTTAGTAAGGATAAATTATTTGTTCCGGAATTATTGCAGGTTAGTGAACAAGCGATTTTAGAAGAAATGGGTGTGAAAATCACTTTGAAAGGGATGGTAGATGAGAAATTGGCGATTTTACATTCAAATAGTTTTAAGAAAGAGGAAGCTCCTATGCCTTCTGCTCCTTCAGCGCCAGCCAATAATATGCTAGGATCAGCTTTGAATGTTTTTGGTGGAGAAGTTGTAGGATAATTAATTTGGTCATATGCTAATTGCGAAAAATTTAAGTTACGATTATCACGGTGAGGAATTGTTTAAAGGCGTGGATATTTCACTTGATTCTAAAGCCAATAAACGAATTGCCATTGTGGGTAAGAATGGGTGTGGGAAATCGACATTATTGAAACTTTTGGCGGGAGCGTTGGAATTGCCGGCTTCGGGTTCGGGCAATATTAGCAAGTCGGGCGAGACGGTTGAATACATGAGACAGGATATTAACTTTAAGGAGGAAGATGGGACGGTGGAGACATATTTGACGGCGAAATTGGAGGAAGATTGGATGAGTTATATGATTGATATGGCTTTTGAAGAGGTAAATTTAACTGAAGAAGTGAAGGCTTTGAAATTGAGCGAATTGAGCGGCGGGCAGAAAATGCGTATTGGTTTGGTGGAACTCTTGTTAAAACAGCCGACAATTTTGTTATTGGATGAACCTACCAATCATTTGGACAAAGCTTCGATTGAGTGGTTGAAAGGATTTGTGAATGATTTTAATGGTTCGATTGCCTATGTCTCTCATGATCGTGATTTTATTAATGGGACGGCCAATCAGATCTGGGAAATAACGCCTTCTAAAACTATTGAGGTTTATAATTGCAATTACGATAAGTTTTTGGTGGAGCGTTATGAAAGATATGAGAAGGCTTTGCAGCAACATAATTTTTCGCAGCGGGAGCGGGTGGAATTAGAGAATTGGTTAAAGGAAAATGCCAATCATCCCAAATATAAATTTACAGCAACGGTAGCGCAGAAGAAAAAGGCTTTAGAGCGTATGGAGGTGGCTGCACCGCCAGAACCGGTGATGGATCCGCGCATTAAAATGCATGATTTGAAATATGCGGAGAAAGGGACGGTTTTGGATGTGAAAATTGCTGGGAAGGAATTTGATGGGGGAAAGAAAATTTTAGAAAATTTGGAATTTAAAATTGTGCATGGGGATGTTGTTTGGATCAAAGGACCGAATGGGTCTGGGAAAACAACTTTGCTGCAGATTTTGGCTGGGGAAGACAAGAATTTTGAAGGTAAAGTGAAAGCTCGCGATAACATTAGAATTGGCTATTTGAAGCAGTTTTCGCAATTGAATGAGGAGGAAACCATACTTGATGAATTTGATAAGAGGACGGAGGTGGAATACACCTTGGTGAGAAGTATTCTTTCCAATTATTTATTTTCCAGTGACGTGCTCGATACAAAAATTAAATTTTTGAGTTATGGACAGAAACGCCGGTTGGAATTAGCAATTATGCTTACTAATAAGCCAGATTTACTGGTTTTGGATGAACCGACTAATCATTTGGATATTTTTGTTCGTGAGGAGTTGGAGAAATTTTTATTGGAACAGGAGGTGGCCATGGCGATTGTTTCTCATGATCAGTATTTTATTGATAAGATTGGGGTGACGAAGGTGATTGAGTTGAAATAATTTACAAATAAAAAGCCCCAGTCTTGATGATTGGGGCTTTTTGATTATTCTTAGATTAAGCCTGTGGAGCTTGAGGTGCGGCTGGTTTGCCGGCGGCTCCCCCTTCAGCCAATAGAATTGCTTTGTGGGAAAGTTTGTAACGACCCTGAGAGTCGATTTCGATTAATTTAACGCGTAATTTGTCGCCTTCTTTGACTACATCTTCAACACGGTTGATTCTTTGTAAGCCAAGTTCAGAAATGTGGACGAGACCGTCACGGCCTGGGGCGATTTCTACGAATGCTCCGAAGTCAGTGATTTTAACTACTGTTCCGTTGAAGATTTCTCCTACTTCCGGTTCGTAAGTAATGCTTTTGATCCAGTCTTCGGCGGCTTTTCCGTCGGCTTGGTTTTGAGCGGTGATCATAACTAAACCGTCGTCTTCAATATCGATTTGAACGTTAGTTTCTTTGGTAATTTTTTGAATTGTTTCACCACCTTTTCCGATAACTTCACGGATTTGATCTGGGTGAATACGTAGAGAAGTGATTCGTGGGGCGTTAGCGGAAAGTTCTGGGCGTGGAGCGGAAATTGCGGCGTTCATGTTATCTAAAATAGATAGACGGGCTTTAGCAGCTTTTCCTAAGGCTTCAGCCAATAAGTCTAAAGATAGACCTTTTACTTTGATATCCATTTGTAGGGCAGTGATACCATCTTTGGTTCCGGCCACTTTGAAATCCATATCTCCGGCGAAATCTTCCATGCCTTGGATATCAGTTAAGATTTTGTAGCCATTTGCTAAGTCGCCGTCGTAAGTAACCAAGCCCATAGCAATACCTGCAACTGGTTTTTTGATTGGTACACCAGCATCCATCAAAGCAAGTGATGATCCGCAAACAGAAGCCATTGAGCTGGATCCATTACAAGTCATAATTTCAGAAACAACCCAAACAGTGTATGGGAATTCTTCTTTGCTTGGTAAAACTGGGACTAGAGCTCTTTCAGCTAGCATTCCATGACCAATATCACGGCGGGAAGGACCACGAAGTGGTTTGGCTTCACCTACGGAGAATGGAGGGAAATTATAATGGTGGAAATAAGTCTTTTCTTCTTCTTCATCCATTGTTTCAACAGTAAGAGCAGCTCCTGGAGCGCCCAAAGTGGCTACTGATAGAGCTTGAGTTTCTCCTCTTTGGAATAATGCTGAACCGTGAGTTTTTGGTAAAAAACTGGTTTGAATTTCGATTTTGCGAACTTCGTCCAAAGAACGCCCGTCTAAACGTTGTTCTTTTTCCAAAATATTTTTACGCATATTCTTTTCCATCAAGGTGTTCAAATCCCCTTTCAAGTCTCCTTTGGAGAATTTGCCTTCTTGAATTTCAGTAGCGTATTTTTCGATTAATTGATCTTCTAAAGTATGGATTTTTTCTTTAACATCTTTTTTAGTTGGTCCGCTGATTTGATTTAACATGTCTGCGGTAACGAAAGCTTTAGCTGCTTCAGAAGCGGCTTCGTTGTGAGGACGGATAGTTACTTCCAAATCCGGTTTTCGATGTGCTTTGATGAATTCTTTTTGCAAAGCACAGATTTTTTTGATTTCACCATGAGCTAATTCCAAAGCTTTTAATAAAACTTCATCACTAACTTCCTTAGCACCGGCTTCCACCATAGTAATAGCTTCTTCAGTTCCGGCTACAATCAAATCCATTTCGCCAGCATCGCCCTGTTGATAAGTTGGGTTAACAATTAAGTTGTTGTCTACCATACCGATTCGGACAGCACCAACTGGACCTTCAAAAGGCATACCGGAAATAGATAAAGCAGCGGAAGCTGCGATAATTCCTGTAGTAGCTGGGTCAACTTGTAAGTCGGCTGATAAAACGGAACAAATTAATTGAACTTCATTGATCATGCCTTTAGGGAAAAGTGGGCGGATTGGACGATCAATTAAGCGGGAAGTTAAAATGGATTTTTCGGAAGGGCGGCCTTCTCTTTTCATAAAACGACTTTCGCGGATTTTTCCGGCTGCATAATATTTTTCTTCAAAATCCACACTTAGTGGGAAGAAATCTGTTCCTTCTCTGGCTCCGGCCATTACACAACTAGCAAAAACTACAGTATCTCCTAAAGAAACTGTAACTGAGCCAGTGGATTGATTAGCCAATAAACCGGTAGCAATTTTGAGCTGTCGGCCGGCTAAGTCCATGCTGAATTCTTGATTTTTCATAACGAGTTTTTTAATGATTTTTTGATAATTTTGTGGCTAAACTGCTTGAAAACAATTAGCCGGTTTTTTTGCTTTGAAAAAACAAAAAGTCTTACTGGAGACCAGCAGACTTTTGTAGTGACAAATATTTCTTTGGGAAATTATTTTTTAAGATCAAGATTTTTTAGTAAAGCATCGTATTGATCTTTATCGTTTAAACGAAGATAGTTTAGAAGTTTTCTTCTTTTACCTACCATCATCAAAAGTCCACGGCGGGAATGATTGTCTTTAGAATGAGTTTCTAAATGACTAGAAAGCATTTTAATTCTTTCTGTTAACACAGCAACTTGAACTTGTGGAGAACCGGTATCCTTAGGATGGACGGCATAAGTTTGGATTACTTTTTTCTTTTCAACTCTTTTCATTGGATACTAAAAAATTAAATTTATATTTCAATTATTGCGAGAAATAATTTAGCACCAATTAAAAAACCAGGCAAGCTTAGTTTTGCAAAAGCAGCGACCTGTATGCTAAAAAGAGTTAAATGGAAAGAAATTTTAAAAATAAAAAGCTCAATTGAGGCAGGAATAACAGCTTAGACAATGGATTATAAACAGATTGTGGGGGAAGCCTGGGGGTTTACCCAAGAAAATAAAAAAATGTTGATTTGGTTGGGGGCGATTCCCTCCTTTTTAGGAACGGCGGTGGGGATATTCTATATTATCTATCAATACTACGCTTTTCTTTCCTCCCCTCTTTTTGAAAATTGGAATCAGGGGTTTTTGTATGTGATACTGGGGTTTGCGATCAATTTTTTGCGGGAAAATCAGTTCTTGATCCTGCCTTTGATTATTGCGGCGGTGATCGGGGCGGTGATGTACTTTTTATTGCCGGTGTTTTGTGAGGGGGCGTTGATACAGCTGATTGCGCGGAAGAGAACAGGGCAGAAAGTTAGACTGAGAGAAGGATTTTCTTTTGGATTAAGGTCTTTTTTGCCATTATTTGAGTACAAAACATTATTCAGCACCCTGAGTATGTGGTCAATTCTGACCTTCTCGGCAATGGCACTTAGAAATGTGGGGTTAGAAATTTTGAGCTTTGCCATACCGGTTTGGATAGTTTGCGGGCTGGTGGCTATAGTGGTAGCGCTGTTTTTTGCTTATAGCGAATTTTTTATAGTAGTTGATGGAAGTTCGATGTTTCCTGCTATAGCTAAAAGTGTGAATCTAGTGATTGATCACCTGGAAGAGACGATTCTTTTGAATATTTTAATGCTAATTATTGGTTTGCGGATTTTGATTCAGATTTTCTTTGTGTTTTTGATTCCGGTGGTGGTTTTAAGTATTTTATATTGGTTTACCAGCTTTAATATGCCGAATTTAGCCTGGATTTTGGCTTCAATAGCCGGTTTAGCAGGTTTAGTTTTAGCAGCATATTTAAATGGAACTATTCATGTATTTGCCATGTCAGTTTGGACATTCACTTTTTTGGAATTAACCAGCAAAGAAAAATTGTCGGCGAGAGGAGAGGTTATTGAAAAGCAGGAGGACTAAAGTGGATAAAGCCAGTTAACTGAAGCAAAAAGAATTCCAAGGAAGATCAGGGAAGCGATTAATAGTCTTTTAATAAGAGACTTATGGTCGATTTTGTATTGGAAATTTTTCTTAATACGAGTTTTTTGGAAAACCGAATATTCAATAGTTAAAGTAGAGAAAATTGCCAGACAGAAATAAATTAAAACTTCAGGACGAAGTAAAAGATTAATAATTGGCCAATTCTGAACCGCAATTAGCAAGGCTGGTTGGCTACTTAAAGTTAAAGAAAGACAACCTACTAGGATAATACTGAAATAATGGAAGGCTTGATCTATCCAATAAGAAAATTGGAAGTTTTTGGCACTTCTTTCATGATGGGCTTTGGTTAAATCAATGAAGAAATGGAAAAAGGCGATGGCGGTAGCTAAAATCAAAGCGTCGATACTTTGCAAATAAAAGCCAAGCAGAAGCAAAGCCATGACAAAATGTACAGAGGCATGGACGAAAACTCCTTTCCAGGAATTATTTTTCCAAATAACTAGCCAAGTAGGCTGCAAAAGGAAATCGGCCAGGAAATGTGCGAAAAATAAATAAAGGAAAACCATTGTCTAGATAATTAAGCGGATAGATCTGATTTCTCCTGACGCTGATTGATTTTAAAGCGTTTAAGGAATTCACCGCTGACACTAGCGGCAAAATTAGGATTTTCGGAAATTAATTTAATGAGGTCTTCTTTTTTCAAAGTAAATACTTGAGCGTCTTCTATCACCTGAGCGGTAGCATTGCGCGGTTGTTCTGAGATTAGAGCCATTTCACCAAAGAAGTCGTTGTCGGCTAGCATAGCGATTTCTTGATCAAAACTGGCTGTTTCGCCGGCATGATAAATGCGGACAATACCGGATTTGATAATGTACATGGTTGTTCCCGTTTCGCCTTCTTTAAAAATGAGATGACCTTTTGGGTAATACTCCATTTTAATATGCTTGATGATTTCCTGATGATCCTGCTCATTTAGTTCTTTGAGCAAGGGGATCTGTTTGAGGATATTTGTGATTGTGTGCAAATCCTTTTGGCTTTCCATAGGATTAAAATTTAAGATTAATCTTGTTATTCTAACATATTTTATTTAATTAGTCTAGAAACGACTTGCATACTTTAAATAGCTACATCTAAATCCTGGTAATATTTTCACTTTTCTAAAAAGGTTTACTGTATAAGCGTTTGAAGGTTTTGTACTTTTTATTTTTAGAAAAGTGAAAATATTACCAGGATTTTTGATAGGCTGGATTTTAAAGTATGCAAGTCATTTTTAGAGGAATTTGATGTGGGAAGGAAGAAAAAATTTGGCTTGGGGGGGAAAACGGGTAAAATCAGAGGGTTAATAAATTTGAAAAAGTTAAGATTATGCCTAATTACAAAGCGACTGAAACTGAAGCTAAGTGGCAGGGGAAATGGAAGGATACGGGACTTTATAAAGTTAATTTTGAGGATAAGAGCAGACCGAAGTACTACAATTTGGTTATGTTTCCTTATCCATCAGGGGCTAAACTTCATATTGGGCATTGGTATAATTTTGGGCCGGCGGATAGCTGGGGGAGATATATGAGACTGCGTGGGTTCAATGTTTTTGAGCCGATGGGTTATGATTCTTTTGGTTTGCCTGCGGAGAATTATGCGATTAAAACTGGGGTGCCGCCGCAACAGTCAATTGAAGAGAATACCAAAACTATGACTGAGCAATTGTCTTTGATTGGGACAATGTATGATTGGTCGAAAACTTTAAAAACTTCGGAGCCGGAATATTATAAGTGGACGCAATGGGTGTTTTTGAAATTATATGAAAAAGGGCTGGCTTATCAGAAAGAGGCTTATGTGAATTGGGATCCGGTGGATCAGACTGTTTTGGCCAATGAGCAGGTTTTGCCTGATGGGACGGCGGAGAGATCGGGGGCGAAAGTTGAGCAAAAATTATTGAAACAGTGGTTTTTTAAGATTTCTGATTATTCACAGAAACTATTGGATGGATTGGATAATTTGGATTGGCCGGAGAAAACTAAATTGATGCAGAGGAATTGGATTGGCAGAAGTGAGGGGGCGCAGATTAGGTTTGAGGTGGAGGGTGGAGCGGATTCAATTACTGTTTTTACAACTCGTCCGGATACAATATTCGGGGCGACTTATTTGGTGGTGGCGCCGGAAAATCCGATTTTGGAGAAAATTGTGACGGCCGAGCAGCGCGAGGCGGTGGAGCAATATAGACGAGAGGTTGGGAGTAAATCGGAATTACAGAGAACTGACTTGGCTAAGGATAAAAGTGGGGTGTTTAGTGGAGGTTATGTGATTAATCCTGCCAATGGGAAAAAATTGCCGATTTGGATTGCTGATTATGTTTTGATGACTTATGGGACAGGGGCGATTATGGCTGTGCCTGCTCATGATGAAAGAGATTTTGAATTTGCTAAGAAATTTAAATTGGAAATTTTGCCGGTGGTAGAAGGAGAAATGGATTTGGAAAAAACGGCTTTTACTGAAGATGGAAAAGCTATTAATTCGGAATTTTTAAATGGACTTTCTACGCAGGAAGCTAAGGAGAAAATGTTTAAGTGGTTGGAGGAAAAGGGCTTTGGCAAACAATTAATCAATTATAGATTACGGGACTGGTTATTATCACGTCAGAGATACTGGGGGGCGCCGATTCCGATTGTTTATGATCCTGAAGGTAAGGCACATCAAATTCCGGCAGAACATTTACCTTGGACTTTGCCGACAGATATTGATTTTAAACCAACTGGGACTTCCCCACTCGGCCAATCAAAGGAATTATTGGAAAGAACTGAGAAAATTTTTGGGAAAGGGTGGAAACCAGAGATTGATACGATGGACACTTTTGTTTGTTCTAGTTTTTATTATTTGAGATATTTGATGGAGGGGGCGGGAGACAAGTTTGTGGATGCGGGAAGAGTTGACGAGTGGATGCCGGTGGATATGTATATTGGTGGGCCGGAGCATGCTTGTATGCATTTGATTTATGCGCGTTTTGTGATGATGGCTTTGAAAGATTGTGGAATTGTTAAACATGGCGAACCATTTAAGAAATTGGTGCATCAAGGATTAATCACTAATTCCGGAGCCAAGATGAGTAAGAGTAAGGGGAATGTGGTTTCGCCTGACGAGTATGTGAATAAATACGGGTCTGATGTTTTCAGAATGTATTTGATGTTTATGGGGCCTTATGCTGAAGGTGGGGATTGGAATGATAGTGGGATTAGCGGGGTGGTGCGTTTTGCGGAGAGATTTTATAATTTGGTTGGTGCGGCAGTTGAAGTGAAAGATCAGGAAGGAATGTTAAGATCGGTTAATAAAGTTATAAAAAAAGTTTCTACTGATATTGAGAAATTTAATTTCAATACTTGTATCGCAGCGTTGATGGAATTTGTGAATGAAACAGCAAAAGTTGGGTTGGATTTGGAGAGCAGGAAAAAACTGACGATTTTGATTGCACCGTTTGCTCCGCATTTGGCTGAGGAATTATGGGCTTTGCTAGGTGAGGAATACAGTGTTTTCAATCAGACTTGGCCGAGTTTTGACGATAAATATTTAGTGATGAGTTCGATGAAAATTGCTATTCAGGTAAATGGCAAATTGCGTGGGGAAATTGAAATTGAGGCTGGGGAGGATGAGAAAGTAATTCTGGAAAAGGCTAAAAAAGAAGAGAATGTTGCTAAATATTTGGAGGAGGGGGAATTGATTAAAGAAATTTATGTGAAAGGAAAATTGGTGAGTTTGGTGGTGAAAAATTAAAGTGACAAAAAATAGGGAGGCTGTTAAAGTAAACTCAGCATGAAAAATCAAAAAACAAAAATCTCTTCTGCAGGGTTTACTTTGGTGGAAATGTTAGTGGTTTTGGCAATTATCGGAATTATGACCGCGATTGCTTTGAACTCTTTAATTATTTCCAATAGACAACAACTTTTTCTAAATCAGTTTGAGGAGATTTTTAGCTCAATTAACAATGCGCGCAGTTTGGCGATTGCTGGTAAAGGTGAGCTGGATTATATAGATCATGATCAGGATGGGTGTAATTATACTGGAGCTTTACCATGTGTGAATGGGGCTGATCATGTTACTCCGGCAAATTATGGGGTGAGATTTGATTCTACTGGTACTGGCAGAATTAGAGTTTTTGCTGATATGCAAACTCCTTTAACGGGGGCGACTGGAAACAAACTGGAATATGATGATGGAACGGCTTATATAACCGGTGATGATTTGGTGCTTCGAGATATTGCTATAGATAGTAGATTTCAATTGGAGGTTTTTTATGGAAATGGAACTTTGACAGAGGATACTTTGCCAGCGGCGATTTTCTATTCCCCTCTTTATGCTGATATTAAATTTCAGGATGTGGCGGTAGATCAAACTAATCCATTTTATGTTGTTAGATTAAGTGAAACTACGGGGGTGCAGCGTTGCAGACAAATAAAAATTCATCAATTAGCAGGGGTACCTGAAGTAGAATCGTGTTCTTAATATGAAAAAAATATTTAAAAATTTTTGGAGAAAGAAAAGTAAAGCAGAGACTTTGCTAGAAGTGATGATTGCCGTATTTGTGGTGGCGCTGGGTTCGGCTACGGCCTCAAGTTTGATTGTGCAATCACTGCTTTCTAATCAGTATAATAAAGATAGTTTGCAGGCTTTGAATTTGGCGCAGGAAGGATTGGAAATGATGAGAGTTGTTAGAAATACCAATTGGATGAAATTTTCGGCAGACACAGATAATTGCTGGAATGTTAGACCTAATGAGGCAACTTGTGATGCGCCGACTAATTTAATTGATGAAGGGTTTTATGCATTGGGATATACCTTAAGTACAGTAAATCCGGTGGATTTGAATGTTTATGATGGGATTTCAGCCAATGATGAAACTTATTTGCTAAGCTATTATGATTATTTACCGACTGCAGATGCTGATGGGGATACAGTTATAGATAATGATAGAGAATTTGTGGGAAGTAATGGACCTGGTGGATCGGCGATTGCTTTGGATGATGGGGTGCCGGTTAATACTAAATTTTATAGAAGTGTAAGGGTGATTTATAAAACTGCCAATGATGTGGATGGAGAATTGGTGGATCCTTCAGCTCCGGTAAAGGAGAATGGAAATATAATGATGATTATTTCAAAAGTACAATGGAGAGTTCAGGGAGGGCAGTCTCATCAAATAATCTTAAGCAGCGCTTTAAGTAAATATAAATAATGCGGAAAAACGATTTTAAAAATCAGCAAAACGGTTTAACAATAGTGGAATTATTGGTAGCTATTGGTATTTTCACCATTGTTGGTTTGATGGCGGTGAATATTTTTGTGAATATAACTAGAATTCAAGGACGACTTTCTTTGGAAAATGCTATTTATGAAGATGCGCGCTTTATGATGGAGAGAATTAGTAGATCGATTAGAAGTAATGCGATTGATTATGAGGAATATTTCAATAAGGCTATTGATAGCAATAATCAATTTGGAGACCTTTATGGATGTTATGCGGCGCAGTTTTATAATCCTGGGGAGCAGATAGAAGGGCAGGATTTGGATTCAGGGGGCGTGGCTGCTATTCCTGGGGAATTGGGGGCTTTCTGCAGTGATGGAGAATTGTATAGTGGACAGGACTGTACTGTTTACAAGCCATCATTAGATATTAATACGGGTTTTTATCCATACAATGGGAAGTCTTTGGCTGTGACGCCTGAGGGGGAAAATTCTAATGCATTTTGTCCGGTGGAGCAGATTGGGGTGGTAAGCTGTGATGGAACTGAGCCGACTTATCCACAGGAAAGTTTGTATTTGATTAGTCCGGATGGGAAAAGAAAAACTATATTTGGTTTGAAAACAATCAATGGACCGGAGAGAGCTTTGTCACTTTTGGAATTAACTGGGCAGGATGGAAATAATGATGGTATTTCAGAAAAATGGAGTGGGTGTACCGGTGATTTCTGTTGTTCTGAAGGCTTTGATTGTACTTTAACAAGCCCGTCTACAACTTTGGAAGATACTTTGGCACAAGGGCCGATTTATGAAGGATTTATTCCAATCAGTCCGCTTAGAACAAATGTGAAAAATATTACTTTTTATGTTCTTCCGGTAGAAGATCCTCGCAAAGCGTTTGCTGAAGAGGATGTAATTTATAATCCAAGAGTGATAGTGGTTTTGACAGTAACGCCGACGCTGGCTCAATTAAATAGATACGGAGATCCAGGTAATGTGCCGGAATTAACCTTGCAAACTACTATTTCTTCGCGTATTCAGACTGAGGTAAAAAGTTATTTGGGGAATGATACATATAACCTAGATAGCGGCGTGGTTTGCCCATTGTAAATTTGAGTGGAATTTATGGAAAATATTTTAGTGATACAAACAGTGAATGATCCTTTGGAAGTGGCTTTGTGGAATGAAAAATCCTTGAGCTCGAAACAATGGATAAGTGCTAAGGATGAAGTAGCCAGAGTTTTGCCGATGGTGGAAGAATTACTGCGAGAGGAAAAATTGAATTATGAGGATTTGAAAGGAATTGCGGTGGTGAATGGCATAGGTAGTTTTTCGGCTACCAGAATTGGGGTGACAATTGCCAATAGTTTGGCTTTTGCATTGGATATTCCCCTTTTTGAAATTACGGTTGAGAAAAATACGAAGATTGATTTGAGAAAAATAATGGAAAAGATGGATGAAAATAAAGTTAAGCCTGTAAAAATTGCGCAGGCAGTTTATGATACCGAGCCAATGATTTCACCTTCTAAAAAGCAAAAGTTTGTTTAGTGGAAAGAATATCTAGGGGATGAGAATAAACTCAGTTCGCTTGTTTGACATTTTTTGATATTAGTTTATAATGACTAGATATCCTATAAATCAAAAACAAACATGCAAAATGAAAATTTAACCCCAAATGGAGGGGGCAATATGCCGGATAATCGGCCAGTTGTACCTAATAACTCTACTCCCGAGCAAAAACCCCTTAAGCCATGGATGATTGGTTTGGGAGCTTTAGGCGTGGTGGTTGTAGTGGGATTAGCGGTGACTTTGAGTCAGGGGGACTTATTTAAAGGTCAATTGGCACTTAGAGACAGTGCAATTAAATTGACTACTAACAATGACTATTCTGCTGAAGTTAAAACAAAAGGATTGGATTTTACAGAAAAACTTTGGGAAGTGAAATTGGGAGAAAAAAGTTTTACTGTTTCTGCAGACAAGAGAATGGTTGACTCAGTTCAGATGAAAGCAAATGGACTGGAAGTTGACAATTCCGCTTATGCAAAAACAGGGCTTGGAGAAGATTTGTATTTAAAACTTACTCCGGTAAGAGATGCGACGGCCAGCAGAGATACCAATAGCGAAACTACTCTTGGTGATAATCCAATTATTAATACTGACAATACTAGAACGCAAGCCGAAGCCTATACTCCTAATACAGATGTTAATGCCAGTGCGACGGCGGTGCAGAATCAAGAATATGAAGCGGCTGATACAGCAGGCGCTAGTGTTCAATACAATGAAGCTGAAACTTTAGATGTTAAAGATAATGCTTCTGCGACATATGAGGTTGATTCAAAAAACGAAATTACGGCAGTTGATGGTGTTTCAGCAAATATGAATACTGGTGATTCAAACGGTATTATTACAACTCAAATTAATGATGAAAGAGATGTATCAAGTGTCGAGCAACAAAAAGATTTGGAGGTTACTACAAGCACTAGAGATACAAGCATGGTTAATCTTCCTGTAACTACTTCTTCCACAAGTATTGATGAGGGCAAAGATGGAATTGGTACAACTGATAATACAATGGAAGTGCAAAAAGCTGAGGATACTGACAAAACTAAATTAGAGTCTAGTTTGTTTAATGTAGCTCATGCGGCGATTTCTAAGGAAATGGCTTGTCAGATTGATAAGAATTTCATTGTTAAATGTACAGATGTAGCGGGATATCCGAATAATTTATATACAGTTAATGTTAATAATGCTCCTGAAGCTAATTTTAGCTTCCCGATGAGAATAGTTAACTCAAGCTGTAAAGATTTTGATGGACTTAGATTTGATCCGGCTGAATTTACTTTCAATGATAAGGATACAGTTTATACAACCAAAATGTATGCTTACTTAGGAAGCGATGAATTTGCCATGCAGGATGTTTGTAGAGCTAGTTGGAAAGATGTGGGAGCGCAAAATGGCACAGTAGCCCTTAAAATTTCTGAAGCGGCTAATAGCGCCAATTATGCAGAACAAAATATGCAAGCTGCGGATATGAGTAAAGAACAAGCTTTACTTGGTGGTTTTGTAACCGCGACTGAAGGTGGGGCGTTGAAAATTGATTTGGCTAAGGCTGCTGTGGGTGGAAGTGTTGGCACTTTGAAAGCCAATGCGGAATACAATTTACAGGTGGCGGCGTTGATGAAAACTCTTTCTCCAGTTTTGAAAATTAAGAGTTTAGGAGTTGTGCCTGAACAAACTATGACTCCAGTACTTATTCCGGAGAAAGTGGACAATACTATGACTCCGGTGATTGTAACTACAGATAAGGTTGATAATACAATGACTCCAGTGATTGTGACTGGAACAAGAGATAGAAACTGTTCTAATTTAGATAGATTGGCATTTACTCCAAATGCTTTGACTTATACAGAAGGTGAAGCAAATGCAGTACTTTCTAGTACATTGAGTGGATACGAAGGTGGAAAAGAAATTGGTATTCCTTTTGATCAATCAATTTGTGGCGAGGCGATCAACAACCTCCAATTGGAAGGTTCCGGTTTCTATATTGATGTGGTAAATACAGCAAATAAGACTACAGTTACTCAATTATTGGATATGAGTGATGATACTTTGGACGCTATGGGACAAAAAGCAATTTTGGAAGGATTTAATTTATTTGATGGAATTTTGAATGTTAAATTAACTCAAAATGAAGATAAGCAAATTAAATTAGTATTCAATAATGACTTAACTAAGAGAAGTGTTGGTAAAGAATTGAGTTTAGTTTCGGGTCAGCTTTATCAAGTAAATTTGAGAGGGGTGCTTTTGAAAGACAGTAAAGCGGGGCAAGTTGCTAGCAACTTTACTCCTGGCGATAAAGTATTGGCTTCTTATACTTTGAGAATTAATGAAAGACCGGTAACTGTCACACAACCTACTCAAACTACAACGACAACGACAAGCACGACTACAACCACAACAACTACAACTCCAGAAAAACCAGTTAAGAGAACTGAAAGATCTACTGAACCATGTGTGGTAGGCGGGAAAAACTACTATTTTGCAGAAGGTCCTGACTCCTCATATTGTAGAGATTTGCAAGGTTTAGAGACTGTGCTTAAAACAGATCAAGCTCCGGAAACTCCACAAGTTAGATATACAACAGCCTTGGCAGTACAAAGAATTATTAATGAAATTATTGCTGAAAAAGACTTGGATGCGCGTTTCAGAGTAAGAAATATTACTTCAACTTGGTATTCAGCTTTGGTTGATGGAGGCCAAATTGCTTCTGTATCAACACAAGAAATGGCTGATTTCAAGAATGTATATGCAACTGGGATTTTGAAAGGAAGAATTAATCCTCAAGATCGTTCAGAAATTACTTTGGCTCCTTTGGATCAAGTAACATATGCTGAGTTATTATCTATCTTAAGACAAGCGGTTGCTTCTGTACTTGGAGTAAATCCAACTATTAAAGACAATAATTTGCCAACATTCTTATTAAATGAATACCGTCAAAATCCGGATTTGAAATGGGTGGCGGAAGCAGTTTCATTTGGTGTTGAATATAATATTATTGAAAAAGATGAATTTAATAGAGATAGTTTGTTCAGTGTAGCCAATCGTGAAGATATGGCTAGCTACCTTACTAAATTCAGAGCAGCGATTGATGTAAATTCCTCTCTATTAAGTAGATAGTTAGTAAATTAATCAACCGCCATCCGGGTGTCAGCCTGGGTGGCGGTTTTTTATTTATACGGTTTAGAGGATTTTAAGTGGATTATGTCAAGCAGAAGCTGGCTTCGACTGTTAAAGAATTGCCGAAATTTTGTTATAATAATAGAACATTTAAAAAACGCAATGAGCCAAAAGGTCTTAAATACAACTTGGAGAAAATTACAATCAGGGTTGGTGGCGGTAATTACGGGGGTGGTATTAATGGCAGGAAGCGGCATAGCGCTGGCACAAACACCGGAGAAAATAGCGGTAAAACCAGTTGAACCATTTTACAGACAAGTGGATGGGGGTGGGCTAAAGGTTTATGAACCTAAAGTTACATATCTTTCACCCTTGAAGGATGCTCCGATTAGTTTTTCCAGTTTGGGGGCGACTTGGGATCAGATGATTCCGGCGGGGACTAATATTGTGCTTGAGGTAAGGCTCAAGGGAGCAAAAGGACTTTCAGAATGGTTTGTTTTGGAACCGGAAATTGATTTTAAGGAGGGCGACCTAGAAAATGGTCAGGCCAGTGCTTTTTTGAGTAATAATAAGGCC
>JBOFLO010000020.1:0-10912 GCA_051657905.1 Candidatus Altimarinota bacterium
GGAACAATTTTATTAACCTCATTCAATTCCTCCGGAATCCCTTGATAAACGCCGGCTTCAAAATTACTCAACAATGGCCCGACTAAAACATCATAACCTACTCCCTCAGGCACACATTCGGGAATTCCATCATCACTAACACCCCCTAAACTTCCATCCGCACAGGCAGGCAATTCTTGATAAATTTTATAAATTAAATTATTTACTACAGTCAACAAACTCTCTCTCAATACAACCAAGGAAAGCTTAGCATTTTCATTCGGAGCGGCCTTTACTTCCTCCAAAACTTCAGCAAAATCCGCCATAATTTCGGCGAAAATTTTCTTTGTGAAAACTCCCTCAATTTCCCCTTTCAATTCACCTTCAGTAAAGTAGCCCTTTATTTCCTGGCTATTATTCAGCAACTGTTTAGTTGAAGTATTAACCACTAAATCATAACTGCCATCGACAATTTTTTCTGAATAAAAAGTTGGTTCAAAAACCGTTCTGGATAATGCATAAACAGTAAATGCTCCCAAAGACACAATAATAAACAAGATTACCATAAACCCCGCCAAAGTTTTTCTCAAAAACATCATAGATAAAATACAGCGCTAAAACGCCCAAAGTATAGAGAAGATACCCCTCAAAAACAATTAGTTTTCTTTAACCAGACTGGGAATCTGCAAAATGTCACCAAGAAGATTCAAAGCATTATTTTTACTTGAGGCAACAGCTAAATCACCTGGCTCAGCTAAATTTTCTTCCTGCCCAGCCGGCTTAACTGTCCAACGAATTTCTCTGTGTAAACGTCCTGGCATAGTAAAACCCGCAGCTTTTTTATGTCCACCGCCGCCAAAATGCCCAGCCAACTCAGCTAAATCAATATCATCACGACGAGTGCGGAATGAGCCTTTAACATTCCCCTTCTCATCTTCATTTAGCAAAACAGTGAATTTAGTATTGGGAATGGAATTTAGAAAATCCACCACCCCAGCCAATTCATCACTTCTCGCTCCAGCTTGCTTGAAATCATCATTAGTAATTACCGAAAAAGCCACACCCTGATCATTCACACTGGCTCTTTCCAAAATCTTCCCCCAAAGTTTCATGGTGGAAACCGGAGTAGTATTGAATAGATTTTTTGCCACCACATTTACATTCCCACCCAATTCTACCAATTTCCCGGTAATCTCAAACACCTCCAAAGTGGTATTGGAATGCATTAAACTACCTGTATCATTATAAATTCCACATAACATAGCTGTCGCAGCCTGTGGGGTAATTTTAATATTCAAAAAATTAAATATTTTAAAAATCAAAATTGTCGTCGAAGCGCTATTCACATCGACAATATTAATTGTTCCAAAATTATCATTGGAAGAATGATGATCCAAATTTATTACTGGAACCTTACCCTTAAAAATCTCCGGATAAATCTGATCGTATTGAGTCATATAGGAAGCTCCTGCATCAGAAACAAAAATCAAATCATAATCCTCAAAGTTGAACTCTTTAATATTTTTACGAATATCGTCCATAAAAAAATATCTTGCTGGAATATCATCCACGCAAGCCATTTCCACATCTTTCCCCAAAGTTTTCATACCCCAATACAAAGAATTAGACGCACCTAAAGTATCACCATCTGGACGACGATGCGAGATACATAAAATTTTTTGAGCTTTATCGATTGCTCGACCAGCTTCTAAAAATAATTCTTGCATTAGTATTTCAATTAAGTGTGCAATGATATTACTTTTTTTGGGCAATTGCAAGCCTTTCTTGGCTTTTCTTCAGATTGGACTAAACCACAATAATTAGGTATAAATGTGCCAATACTTTCTCTCAAAATCATGAGCAATTCCTCTTTAAAAATCGCTTTCCTCGGCACCCCCACCATCGCCTGTCCCAGTCTAGAAAAGCTCATTGAAGACCCTCGCATTGAGGTTTTAGCTGTAATTACCCAGCCTGATCAAAAAGTTGGCCGCAAACAAATACTCACAGCTCCGCCAGTTAAAACCTTAGCAGAACAATATCAAGTCCCAGTTTTTCAGCCGGAAAAATTGCGCAAAGACCAAGATTTATTAAAACATTTACAAACTTTGGACTTGGATTTTCTGGTTGTGATTGCCTATGGCCAAATTCTCAGCAAACAAACTTTAGACATACCTAAAACGGCTCCCGTCAATGTACATGGCTCCATTTTACCCAAATACCGAGGTGCTTCCCCCATTGAACAAGCCCTCCTAAATGGCGATACAGAAACAGGAATTTCCATTATGCAAATGTCGGAAAAAATGGATGAAGGAGCAGTTTACCAAACTTTCAAATTACCAATACAAGAATCCGACAATAATTTTTCCCTTCGCGAAAAAATGGCCATTTTAAGCGCCGAAAAACTACCGGAAACCCTATTAAAAATAGCCGCAGGAAAATTAAAGGCAATTGAACAAAATCATCAAGAAGCTACTTACTGTAAAAAAATTTCCAAACAGGATGGCCTAATCAAACCCGCCGAACAAACAGCCGAACAAATTTTCCATCAATTCCAAGCCTATTTTACTTGGCCGGGAATAACTTGGAATTATCAAAATAAAAACTTCAAATTATTAAAAATCGCCAAAACCAAAGAAAATATAACGGCTGGTCAGATTAAAGTAGGCAAAGATCAATTGCTACTGGGTACCAATAGCAACGCTTTAGAAATTCTGGAGATTCAAATGGAAGGGAAAAAAGCTTTGCCTATCAAGGAATTTTTAAGCGGCAATCGACAATTATTTACCAACTAAATAACCTGTTCTTCCAATAAATTTTTATTAACAGCCAGGTAAATTGCCAGCACAGTTAATCCAGGCATTAATGTTAATAAATAATGATCAAATAAACTGATCACCACTAATCCAAGCCCCCAAGCAAACCAAAGCTGGGCCTGCCATTTTTTCTGTTTGTCTTTTAATTTAAATTTGCCAAGCAAGTCAGCGAAATTAACAATCCATAAACCAATCAAACTTATTAAACCAGCAATTCCAAGTTCTACAGCAATTAAAATAAATACATTATGAACAGGCTGATACAGCCATGATCCCCAATTTTCCGTAATCATATTTGGAATTCTTAAAACAAAACTTCCCAAACCACTTCCCCACCATTGCTCCATTAACATTCTAAAGGCCAACTCATAAAGCTCAACCCGCTCACTCAAACTCTCCCCGCCCAAACTCCCCACCCGCTCCAACCAAACCCCCCGCCCATCCACAATCAACAACAACACAAACAAACTTGCCAAACAAACTCCAAAATATTTCCAATTAACTTTCAAACTAGTCAAACTTATCAACCCCACCAAAGCCGCCGCCACCCCCAACCAAGCCGAACGCGAAAAACTCAAAATCAATGCCAATAAAATCAGCACCAACAAAGGCAAATACAGCCAAAGTTTTTCTTTTAACTTAATTAAAACAAATCCCATCAAAAAGAATAAATACCCACCCAACAAATTAGCATGCGCAAAAGTTCCATAAGGTCTAATAACAGTGTTTTCGCCCATTTCAATCTTGGCTGTATTGAGTACCTCCTTGCCCAACTGCGATTCTCCCAGCCAACTCAAACCCAAAGAGCCCTGCATAATATACTGCGAAACAGCCAACAAAGCTTGTATCACTCCACCTATTAACAGATATTTAAAAATCTCTTCAAAATTCAAAATTCTATTACTTAATAATAAATAAAGAATAAATATTTCCGTTAATCTTAAAGTCAGCAATAAACTCAAAGTTCTATCTGGTGAAAAAATCACCGTCACTAAAGCAAAAATTATTAAGAACAACCAAAAAAATAATGTTAAAGATTTTCCTTTCAACCAATTCCGCTCTTTCCAAATCACCAAAACACTTTTTCCTCTATCAAACATTAAAGCCATTCCCCAAAACAATCCGGAGAGCAAAATCAAAATATCCGCCAAGCCAAAAAACACGCTACTGAAGGGATTAAATCCCCCATTAAAAAATCCATTTCTATAAATTAACCATTGCAATTGAAATGGAAAAGTCACTAAAAATAATTTTAATGCCCATTTGCTTAACGTTAAAAACACTCCATTATTGAATGTTTTAAAAGGTATTTTCATTTTTATTATGGTAAAACTTCCGCTTTCGGTATAAATCCACCAGTAGGCAATACTGCATTAATTTTAGTTTCAGCAGAACGCATTGCTTCACGAGGATTAATTGTGTTCAACACATCGGTCACAGCTTGATTAAATGCTTCTTTAAACAAATCCCAATCATAAACAAGTAAACTTTCTGCATAACCGGATTGTTCAGCATATACGCCATAAATTGGATCTTTCAATTGATCCTCAATCAAATCACGACGCGAAGTTGGCCGATGAGTTTTCTGATTATAATACTGCTGATTTTCCTTGGAACTCATAAATACCAAAAATCTCCATGCCGCTTCAGCATTGGCAGAATTTCTACTAACTGTTTCTACAAAATAATTCGCATAAGCATCTCTTTTTACTGTGGAAGTGCTTGGGTCATTAACCTGAGGCACTGGTGCTACTCTAATCACTGATGTATCAATAGCTGTTTCTCCAGACTTTTTTAATTGATCAACTTGCTCCTGTAATTGTTCATAAACATATGAGTAACCAAAAACAGTCGCTACTTTACCTCTGGCAAAAGCTTCAATTTCTTTAGTAGGTGATTTTGTATCAGCCATAAATTCATTCCAAGAATAGTTTTTCTGTGAGGCCAATCCGAAACTTGTATACAATTCAAGCGCCTTGCTGGCTGGATTAATCGATGCACCAGTACTATCAGCCGCCTGCTGTTTAGAAAAATCCGCTTGAGTATAAGCATCATTATAAAACTTAACTTTATATTGAAGCATCAAAGTATAAAGAATATCCAAAGAACGAGCGATATTATCAGATCTACCCATAGCCGTTCCCGCCACCTCAAATCTCTCAAAACTATTATCCGCCTTAGTTAATTTAAAAACATCATCCTTAAATTCTTCCCAAGTTGCTCCAGGTCTCCCTCTCTGCGGAACTCTATCTTCAAACAAATCTTTATTATAATACAAAGCCAAACTATCCACCGTCATTGGCAAACCATAAACTTTTCTCACTCCATCAGCCGGGTCAACCAACAAAGCATCCTTGGCTGCCACACTCACAAAAGTTTCTTCAAAAGTAGCCGGAGAATAATAGTCATTAGGCATTGGTGTAAGTTTTTTCACATTGGTTTGCAGCCAATAATTCGGAACAGAAAAAATATCCGGCCCTTCTCCTTCAGCCAATTCATTTAAAATAGTTCGATAGTAATCCTGCTCATTATCAAATTTTCTATAGGTGATCACAATATTAGGATTGGTTGCCTGAAATTGCTGTATCAAAGGTTTGATCACATCTTCACCATCAAACAATTTATAATAAACTAATTCTACTCTAGTGTTATCCGGTGCTGGTCCAGCCTCAGGCTTTTTCAAACATCCCGAGAATAAACTTACCGATATTAGTAAGCAGATAATCAAAGCCAGTTTTTTCTTTAAATTTCCCACTTTGTTTTTAAACATTTTTAACTAAAAGCTATAAAGTTTTTCCCCTTCCCTCACACCCCGCAGAAAATATTTTTTCGACAAAGCATAATAATAAAACGCATCCAACTTTTCACCGGACAAAGTTTTCAATAATTTTGAAAAAATAATCACGGGAAAAGAAGCAATCAAAGACAAAATTATCCTCTTCGGCAATCCGGGAACTTTCTGCAAATGCGGATATTTTCTATGAATCAGCCAAGCTGACCTGCCAATCGCCTCCATCCTTCCAGCCAAAGAAGACTCCTCCATATAATGATCATGATACCCAACCGCCCAAGAATTATAATAAAGTTTCAATCCAGCCTCCTTCTCTAGCCGATAACCAAGCTCAATATCTTCCCAGCCATATCCTGAAAAAGCGGGATCAAAAGGATATTTTTCCAACAATGATTTTTTAATGGAAATATTCGAAGTATAAAAGAAATTATAGTCAGCCAACTCCCTCCCTCGCAATTTCTCATATGCAAATTGATGTCCGCCAAATTTCCCCAAAATACTAGAACCATTCACCAGCCATCTCATAAAATTATTCACCTTCAGTTTAGGATGCCAGGCTGTAAAGCCAAGCACAGCAGCGTTTTCTTCCTCGTGCAAATAATGAAATTTCTGATGCTCGAACAAAAAATCCTGTGTTGGAATAATATCGTCTCCAATCAAAAGCACCACTTTCCCCTTAGCTTCTTTCAAACCAGTATTTCTAGCCACGCCCTGTCCCTGATTTCTTTGTTTTAAATATTTAAAATTCTTATATTTTTTCTTAAAAGCCGCCGCCACCTGATCAGTTTTATCAGTAGAACCATCATTAACAACAATCACTTCATAATCCCTTATATCCACACTTTGATTAAACAAAGACTCCAGGGTTTCCCTGAGAATTTCTGCCCGATTATATGTTGGTATGACTACTGAAAAAAACATGTACTACAAACTAAAATTTACTTTATAGTACACGATTTTTCAGTTTTTTGAACAGCAAATTTACATTTTCTTTACTAAGCCGGAACCTCTACCAAATTAATCTCATTCATAGTTTCATTTTTCTTATTGGCAATGAAATTCACCTCATCTGCCTGAATTTCAGTAACCTTAACATTCTTGCCTTCCTTACTAGTAAAACTATTATTAGATAATTTACCTTCCACCAAAACCGCCGAACCTTTTCTCAAGTAACTTCCGCAAATCTCCGCCAATTTTCTCCAAGCAATTACTTTATGAAAATCCGTTTGCTCAAACTTTTCCCCTTCCTTATTCGTCCAGTTTCTATTGGTAGCAACCGTAAATTTAGCCATTTTGATACCGGATTCCAACTCCATGATTTCCGGGTCTTTAGTTAAATTCCCGACAATCAATACTTTCGCCATACTTCTCATAACAAATTTGGTTATTAATTAAAACAAGGATAAAATAATCAAAGAGATTAAACCCAAAATAAAAATTTCCTTAAAATTTAGTCAGATGAAAATTAAAAGCTTTGAAAAACTGAATCTAAAAAATCAAACAGTTCTGCTAAGAGTAGACTACAATGTCCCTTTAAAAGGCTCAAAAATCCAGGATGACAGCCGTATTAAAGAAACTCTGCCAACCCTCCGCCTGCTTCTAAAAAAACAGGCCAGAATTATTTTAATTTCTCATTTGGGACGCCCGGAAGGAAAAAAAGATAACTCCCTCAGCCTTGAGCCTATAGCAAAACATCTGCAAAAATTACTGGGAAAATCTTTTAAACACAAAATCCTATTCATCAAAAATTTCCAGTCAACGCACGACCAAAAAGCTTTGAAAAACCTTCAAAACAACCAAATCGCTTTACTAGAAAACATCCGTTTTTGGCCTGAGGAAGAAAAAAACGACCTCAAATTTTCCAAGCAAATAGCTGCGCTCGGAGATATTTACATCAATGACGCCTTTGCCACTTCACATCGCAAACACGCTTCCACCTATCAATTAGGAAAACTTCTTCCTGCTTATGGCGGCCTATTAATCAAAAATGAATTAGAAAAACTTTCTCCATTAGTAGAAAAAAAATTCTCCAATGCCACTTTGATTGTTGGCGGGGCGAAAATCGATACTAAAATCGGCCTAATCAAAACTTTCATCCCTAAAACCAAACAAATTTTAATTGGCGGCGGACTTGCCAACACCTTTTTGAAAGCTCAAAAAAATGAGATCGGAGCGTCTTTAGTAGAAAATGATAAATTAAAAATAGCTGCTCAAATTGCTAGTAAAATCACAAATTCCTCTAGTAAATTACTTCTGCCTACGGATTTAATCACAGCAAAAAAGCTCTCCAATCAAAGCAAAACCTCCACTTGTGATTTAAATTCTGTAAAGTCCAATGAAAAAATTCTCGACCTCGGTCCTAAAACCGTCAAACAATTCGAACAGGCAATTAAAAACTCCAAACTAATTATCTGGAATGGGCCACTGGGCGTTTATGAATTTAAACCCTTCCGCCAATCCACCAAAGCCATAGCAATCGCCATAGCTAAAGCCACTAAAAACGGGGCGACCACCATCCTAGGCGGCGGCGACACTTTAGACGCTTTAAAAGTTTTAAAAATCTCCACCAAGAAATTCACTCATTGTTCAACTGCAGGCGGAGCTATGCTGGAATTTTTAGAAGGCAAGAAACTCCCCGGTTTGGAAATTATTTCTGCTTAGGCTTGTCAGAAGGTGGTTTGATTGATTTAACCGCAGGCTTTACTAGCTCTGCTTTTTTAGGTGCAGCAATTTTTTCTTTATCACTTGAACCATCGCTCAACAAATCCTCATCCACATCAACTCCCCTGCTCCAGCGATTAATTTTATCCTCAACAATTTCGCGTGGTGTACAATATCTTTCCCGCGCCAACTTAATAACCTTTTCTCTGCGCCCTGGCTCCACTTCAAATTGTGGAGGTGGCAAAGTATCCAAAGAAAATGTTTTAGAAGGCATACCGTCATTCAGCAATCTCATATAAGCCGTATATTTACTCAAATTCACCAAATCCGCCGGCAAAGCTTCTTCTCCATATTGCTGTGACAAATATTCAGCATCATCAAACCCCACCTGGAAACTCAAAATCGAACCAACGTTACCAAACACCGCATCACGAACTTCTTCCGGCATTTGAGCAATATACTGATTCGCCATAGTCAAATTCAATTTATATTTACGTGCTTCAGACAAAATCGTTGCAAAAGAGTCCGTAGCAAAGTTCTGGAACTCATCCACATATAAATAAAAATCCACACGATCTTTTTCCGCCTGATTAGCACGACTCATCGCATCAATCTGGAATTTAGTAATTATCATTGAACCAAGCAATGATGAATTATCTTCACCAATTTTACCTTTGGAAAGATTCACAATGACAATTTTCTTATTATCCATGGCAAAACGGAAATCAATTTTGGACTGAACCTGCCCCAAAATATTTCTGATAATCGGGCTTGATAAAAATTGCCCAACTTTATTTAAAATCGGAGAAATCGCTTCCACACGCTGTTTAGGATCCATTTTTTCAAACTCATTCAACCAAAAACTTCTCACCAAAGGATCCTGAATTTTCCGAATAACTTTTCTACGGAAATCAGCATCCTGCAAAATTCTTGGAATACCAAGCATGGTTGTGTTTGGATATTCCAATAAAGACAAAATAGTGTTTCTCAAAATATGTTCCAAACGAGGTCCCCAACTATCCGCATAAATTTTCTTAAAAATCCCCACCAAACCAGAAGTAATAATTGTATTCAAAGAAGGATCAACATTCTCCAACATATTAAAAGCAATCGGAAACTCACGATCAGAAGGATCCACAATAATCACATCATTAGTTCTCCAAGATGGCACAAAATTAATCACCGCTTCAGCCAAATCCCCGTGCGGATCCACCACCGCCACACCACGCCCCGCCTGAATATCAGAAAACAGCATATTTTCAAGCAAAACGGACTTACCCATACCGGTTTTCCCGATAATATACATATGTCTACGTCTGTCCAAAGTCTTAATCCCAAATTTCTGATCCACTCCACGGAAATTCGATTTTCCAATAGCTGTTACCGGCGCTTCCGGTTCTTCAGAAACAATCGGCAAATCATTAGGTGGCTCAATTTTCTTTGATCTTACCCAGTAAATATTGGGAGTTTGAACAGTATTATTTGGCAAATGATAAACTGTGGCCAACTCCTTTACATTCAAAATAAAGGGAGTTTCCAAAGTTCTCTTACGGAATTTCTCCACCACACTGGAATCCTGATAGGTTTTAGCAATAGCAAAACCATTTAAATTGGTTAAATTAAATTGTTTAAATGAACCGGCAATTTCTTTTAATTTCACAATCGCCGCTTGATTTTTCTGTTTCGGCACATAAACAATTCTCAAATTTGCCGCATACAGAAGCTCTCCCAGTTTGGCATCAACCGCCGCGTCTTTATCCGAAGGTTTTACTCCCTCAGCCAAAACGCGATTTTTTGGTTTAAAAATCCAGGCTAATGGAAATAATACTTTTCTTTTTAAAGCCGAACTTTTCCAGAAAAATTTATAAATAAATTTACCAAAAATTTTACTGGAGCTCATACTCTGATAGATCTTCAAAAAATGATCTTTCTGTTTCTCCGGGATAGGTGAAATCACTAATTGAATCCAAGCCTGCTCATCATCACTATTAAACTTAGCCATGGTTGAAGTGATGCTGGAAAGCGGATCAACATTCATACCCACAGATTTGTCCTCATATTGGCCATATTGCTTAATCGGCAAGAAATCTGGCTCACTTAAAGCCAATTCCATCCCCACTGCATTGGCAAACAAATCAACTTTTTTGAATTGTTGATCTGCCACAGTCGCCTTGCCCGCCACAGTTAATTCTCTCCCTTCAGTTTGTCCTTTTGGCAGACCTCCACTAACTTCCGCACTTTGACCAAAAGCATAATCCTTAACTTCTTCAATTTCCACATGTGGATATTGCGCATAAATCTGCCCTTCCACCAAATTTTTCAACTTAGCCGGAAAACAAACATAGAATTTAATACTGCGATTGATATTGGCAATCTCAAAAGAAATTCTCTCCTCAGTAACCCCTTTTAAACGATCTAAAAAAGATATTTTACTGACAACACTATGTAAAGTTGCAAAAATCTGTTCAGCCACCAAAGGACTAGTTTCATTATCTTTAGCTACCCTCACCGAAATCACCATATTTTCCTCTTTCTGTTCAGAATTTTGCTCAGCCTTTCTAGCCAACAATTCTAAAACAATAGTCAAAACATATATCCCCAGCAATATTCCAATCACAATCCATCCAATTTGCAACAAACTTAACTGCATAACTTTTTTAAATTAACG